>CASBQE010000280.1 GCA_949127665.1 Synechococcales cyanobacterium PMM_0083 | reverse complement strand
GCAAGCTGGAATTCTTTGAGGTTTTCTTTGGTTTCTTGCTCTGTAACTTTTGCAATTCTTCCCACAACCTTAGGATCAAGGCATCTTTTGCCTCCTCTGTCAGTTGCTTGAGATCGGGACGTTCTGTCATACCGTCACTCTATCCACTTTTGAGATTTTGTCAATTTACCCCAGTTGAGCAATTACAATTTTTCTTTTCGTTACAGGCTGAGTAATGCGACAACAGGAAGCTCTTGCAATACTGGCAAATCATCAGAACACGCTGAAGGATTTTGGCGTGAAGTCTCTGATGCTGTTTGGTTCAGTGGCAAGGGATGAAGCGCGAACAGACAGCGATATCGATCTGCTAGTAGAGTTTGATCGTTCGGTTGGGTTGTTCACCTTTGTACGCTTGAAACGATACCTGGAGGAGATTTTAGAGAGTTCGGTTGATCTGGGTACGCCCGACTCCCTCAAACTTTATCTACAAGAACCCGTTTTCCGAGAGGCAATTCGTCCCTTCTAGAGATTGGCGCAATAGAGTTAAGAGACGTGCTAGCAGCGATCACGGAGATCCGAGAGTCACAAACGAGATCACGTTCGATGAGTTTCAAAACGATCGCAAGACAATCAGGGCAGTTTTGTATAACCTTGCAATTATTGGTGAAGCAGTTCGGGGTATTCCGCCTGAGTTGGAGGCTTCACATCCTGAAATTCCCTGGGACGATGTGCGTGGAATGCGAAATATTGTAATTCACAAGTATTTTCAAGTGAGTTTGTCCATCATCTGGCAAACGATTCAAGAAGATCTTGTTTCATTAGAATTCTCTCTTTGCCAATTGATAAACCCTTGAGGAGAATGTGTAACAGTAGCGGTTGGGGTTGGTGATTGAAGGGCGATCGCTGAAAAAAGTTGAAACCCCCTAGCGATTCTCGGCGCGTTGGGTATTTTTTAGCAGAATGACTTTGGGGTCTTCCGCAACCCAGCCTAGGTTAGAGCGCGATCGCACCTCAAAATGAAGATGCGGCTGCTTGGAACTGGGACGACCGGAAACCCCCACGATACCGATTGGCTGTCCCTGGTTGACTCGCTGCCCCACTTTGACGGTAATCTTTCCTAGCTGGGCGTAGCGAGTTTGCAGCCCTTCCGCATGGTTGATCACTACCAAATTTCCCGAAGCGCCTTGCACTCCAGCAAAGGCAACAGTGCCGCTGCCCACTGCTAGAACGGAGGTGTTCATCGGTGCCGCCAAATCTACACCGCTGTGAAAGCCTACCTTCCCAGTTTCTGGCTGCACACCATAGCCATAGTCGAGCAATACCACCGATTCTGAGGGTGCATCAGGCAAAGGATAGCCCGACAAGATGGCTTTAGATTGGCGCGGTAAGGTTTGAGCGGCGGCTCCCACGGGTGACCAGTTTACGCCAGGGATGAAAACCACTCTGGGCGATCGCTGACAGCCATTCACCTCAAACAACACATCCGGGCGCACTTTGTATGCTTTCGCCACCTCGCGCCAAGTTTGCCCCGTCAACTCAACCCGCACCCCGTTAAACGGCGGCACCACAAGCACTGCACCGACGGGCGCTCTCCCACTCCGCAGAACCGGATTAAAGCCGAGCAGGGTGGCGGGAATCAGGTTATATTTTTGGGCGATCGCTTCCAGAGTTTCGCCCGGAGCCACCGTATGGCGCGTTAACCGAGACAGGGCTGGAGGCGGGCAGGAGCTAGGCGTAGTCTCTTCCCCGGAAAATTGCCTTGTCGTTTGGCTAACCCCACCTGATGCAAAGCTGGATTCCCAGCCGAAGGCAACCAGCAAAAAAAGTGACCCGACTGAGCGGTGAAATCGTGATGGGCGCAATGGCATAAAGCAACAGAAGTTAAATCAACAAAGTATTTTGTATCTGTTTCCAGGTTAATCGACGAATCAGGCGATCGCCCTGACCAATTCTTTTCTCAAAAAGCGCTGCCCGTTTCAGTTGAAGTAAAGTAGGGTAAGACTATCGCTACTGATAACCACGCCGACCTATGAAGCTATCATTTAAACAACTGGCTACCTATGTATCGCTGCTAATAGTCGGTGGTGGCGTAGGCATGATAGGCAGTCAGTATTGGGTCAATCAATCACAGGAGAAGCCCAACACTTCAGAGCCTTCTGTTTTAGTGAAGCCGATGATTAATAGTAATAAGCTGCTGGCAAAACCCACAGAATCCGCTAGCTCAAACTTTATTGCAGTAGCAGTGGAACGTGTGGGACCGGCGGTGGTGCGAATCGATTCATCTCGCAAAATTACGAACGATTTGCCAGATGCATTGCGATCGCCCTTGTTTCGCCGCTTTTTTGGCGGCGATTCTCCCGCTGAACCTAAAGAGCGGGTTGAACGGGGCACTGGTTCTGGGTTCATCTTGTCTCAAAATGGGCAAATCATCACGAATGCCCATGTGGTGTCTGGCTCCCAAACTGTGGAAGTGACGCTGAGAGATGGGCGCACTTTTGAAGGACGAGTCATGGGCGTGGATTCTGTGACCGATGTGGCGGTGGTGAAAATTAACGCCAGTAGTTTACCTGTAGTGAAGCTGGGCAAATCGGCAGGCTTGACACCAGGTCAGTGGGCGATCGCGATCGGCAACCCGCTGGGGCTAGATAACACCGTCACGGCTGGGATTATCAGCGCGATTGGGCGATCGAGTTCACAAGTCGGCGTACCCGACAAGCGCGTCAGCTTCATTCAAACCGATGCGGCAATCAATCCAGGTAATTCTGGTGGTCCACTGCTAAACGATCTAGGCGAAGTAATTGGGGTGAATACCGCAATCCGCGCCGATGCCCAAGGATTGGGGTTTGCCATCCCGATTGAAACGGCTCAACGGGTTGCCGAACAACTGATCAGCAAAGGTAAAGTTGACCATCCTTTTCTCGGCGTACAAATGGTTGATCTCACCCCAACTCTACGCAAAGAAATCAACGAAAACGATGACTTGAAACTCAAAATCAACCGGGATCAAGGAGTGTTGATTGTGCGAGTGATGAACGACTCTCCGGCTGCCCAAGCAGGAATCCAACAAGGTGACATTATTCAAAAGGTGGAAGGTAAATCTGTGAAGTCTGCGGCAGAAGTGCAGGCAAAAGTAGAAAGTAGCCAGATTGGCGAAAATTTACAGCTAGAAATTGTTCGGAATGGTCAGACGCAGCAGATGCAAATTAAGCCAAGAGCCTTTCCAAAAGAACGGCAAAACTAGAATCAACTGTTTACATAGAGTGGCGATTGGGTAATCTATCTAAAGACATAGTTTATTTAGGTAGAGACCGCATCCATGATAAATCATCCTAAAAAAACAAAGGATTTCCGGTTTCTGTTCCTTCTGATGTTTTGTGCGGTATCAGGTGCTGTTCTTAACGGCAGCGCGGCATTCGCAGAAAGCACTCGCTGCTCCCAATCTGAGCATCCAACCACTCAATGTTTAACACAGTCCCCCGTCATTCAAACGATTCAAGGAGCATTTACGGGCATCGTAGTAGGATCAGCAGCGGCGGTTGGCGCGGTGTGGCGGCAACACTTTTAATCTAGCGCTTGAAAAGCGGCTGATCATGATGGTTCCACCTTCAACATTCCTAGCTTTTCTGCGATCGCTCCTCTGGCAAACTAGCGTAGCCGTGGATAGCCCAACCCCAAAAGAAATAGCCATGCTGCGGGTTCAGGCTCCGTTTCCAGCCTGCGCGATCGCCAAAACAGAAGCCGCTTATCCAGTCATTTCGCCCCTACAACCAGCGCTCAGCTATTTTCAAACCCATTCAGATTTCCGCGATCGCTGTTTTGAGCAGCTTCAAATTCAACAAAGAGACACTATTTTGAGCGGGATAGAACGTTTGGCTATTGATCAGCAAACGTCTGATTAAATGACTTTTTGATGAACTTCAGATCAATCGCTTGAATTGGAGTCGGGCAGAGGCAAAGAACCTGACAAAATAGACTCCATATCCATGCGCTGCTCCATTTGGCGCAAGAAATAGCCGGTCATCATTGCAGAAACCAGTAGACCCGCTAGATTCTCGCGATCGGTGGTGATTTTGACATCAAAGCCTTCCGGGGGCAGCACTCCCAATAAGCCGTGCACGTTGTGAGTGATGATTTGCTTGACTTCTGGGCTAACCGACTTTGCCACCTGAGCCAATACTTCTGGCGGTTGATGCTGAAGATATTGCAGAAGTGGGTTAATTTCTTGGACTTCAGCATCAGAATTCAAAAAGTTTGCGCTGTCAGAATCAAAAATCATTGAGGACTTAGTAGGATCATTGTGGCTATTCTGACATTTTCAACTCAGAGTTTCACCTGTACTAGATGGCGCAGTGCCATTATTGCTCAAATTTTGGGTTAGCTCTAAAGCTTGGTCAGCGTTTAGCTGGAAATACTGATGAAATTTTTCGGTTACTTGAAGCCAAAACGATCGCCCATCCGATTGTTTTCGTTTGCGGACAAAGCCTAGCTCAACGAGTTCTTGGACGTGCTGATAAACATTTGAGCCGCGAATATCCACTAGGTCAGTTTGAGAAATTTTGCCCTTGAGCGCGATCGCCGCCAAGGTTCGCAGGGCACCTAATCCCAAATCGGCTGGCAGGAGTGTTTGCAGCAAACTATGAAACGTGTCACGCAGTTGCAAGCTATAGCCGCTGGGCGTTTCCATCACTTCCAAAGCGCTATCCCGATGAGCATAGTCTTCCATTAGTTCTAGCAGTCCTTCTTTAGCAGCAGCGCGATCGCATCCAGCATAGTCGGCAATCTCCGTCACGGTCAACGGTTGTGCTTTGAGATAAAGAATCGCTTCAATGGTGCTGGAAAGGTGAGGCATTGAGGAAGGGGCTAGGGGCTAGAGGGAGAAAAGTGGAAAATTTTGAATTTTTCACTTAGCATCCAAAAGGGCGAGGAGCAAGGTAACAGACAGTGTATCTGATTGACTGACAAAACTCTTGAAACCCTGGATATTGTGTAGCGGCAATGTAGTGATCATGTAATGGTGGTCGATTTGCCTGCACCATTCGGTTCGAGTAGCCCCAACATTTCCCCTGCCTTGATCTCAAAGGATAGGTCATTGACGACGGGTGCTTTGGTGAAGGTTTTGGAAACGCTTTGCAGGGAAACGGCGACAGTCATAGAGATTTTAAGAAAACCAAATAGAGCAGCAAGAATACTTCCTCAGCTTAGCGGACTTTTTGATAGGCTCCGTGACAGCGGTGATTTCCCTACTCAAGCGATCGCCTTTCTTTTACCCGTACTAAACATATCTAAAGAAAGTTGACACAGCGACTGAAGCTATCACGGGCACTCATTTTGGCAGAATTCAAGCGGTCAGCAAGTAAATCTTCGTATTCTAAGATACAGACCTACTAAACCCTCCCAAGGAAGATATTGCTCATAACCCCAATAGATGTAACTACGAAATATGGCTGAGTCTAGTGGTGAACTAAAACCGACGCTTGGATTGGTAGGGATTACGATCAACGCAATGGCGCTAATTGCTCCAGGCGCTTTTTTGTGGACAACTTATCAACTGCAAGCTCCTCCCAGTTCTGCTAAAAATATGTGGGCAGCGATCGCGCTGGCAACCTGCATCGCGCTACTCACCGCGAGTTGCTATGCCACCCTTTCCAAGGCTTATCCTGAAGCAGGCGCAGGCAGTTCCTACTACTACGCTGAGGCAGCGATTTTATCTAAGGAAGACCACAAGCATTTCCGTTTAGCCCGTCTCGCGAAGTTTGTCACGGGTTGGTCAGCACATCTCTACTACTGGGTCTATCCCGGCATCATGATTAGCTTCATGGGCACGCTAATCGTTTACATTGGGCAATTGTTTAACCCTGGCTTTGCCTCAGATTGGTTCAGTAAAGTCGTCATCTGTGTTGTCTTTGCGGGTCTGGTAGGCAGCATTGCCATGATGGGTGTGACTGGATCAACCCTAATCAACATTATTATCAACATCGTTCAAATCGTTTCCCTCACGTTTCTGGGATTATTGATGATTGTGTATCGATTAGGTCATCCCAACGTGACCTATGAACATACGAATGCGGTCAGCGTTGTCATGCCCCATGACTTGATGGGCTTGGTCTATCAAGCCACGATCGCAATTTTACTTTTGGTTGGATTTGAATCGGCAACGGCAATGGCTGGGGAGGCGATTAATGCTCGACGCGATATTCCCAGAGGTGTGATGTTATCGCTATTTATTCAAGCGTGCATCTGTTACTTTTTTGAGTATTTTTCCGTGAATTTCTTCATCGGCGATCAGTACACTGCTGTCGTGGATGGTAAGACTGTCACCGGATTTGCCGCCGCCGTTGCGTCCGGTGCGCCGCTTGGCGATATGGCGAAGATTTTAGGTGACACTCTATTGTTTGGCAATGGCTTTCTGTTGCAAATTACGATCGCCAGTACCGTGGTGATGGCACTGATCGGCACGGCACTTTCGTCGCTGTCAACTGGAGTTCGGATTAGCTACGCCATGGGCAGCGATCGCGAATTGCCAACCGTTTTTGGCTTCTTGCATGGTCGCTATAATACACCCCACATTGGCATCTACTTTTTGACTGTGCTGTCCGCTTTGATTGGCGCTTATGCTGTGCAGAGTGTGGATAATGTCACGATTGTGACGCTGGTTTCTAACATTGGCACATTTATGCTCTACGGCATCACCTGTGGTATCACATTGATTGCAACGCTGAGGCATTTGCTAGACGACGAGCATAACCCCTTTCAAACGATTGTTATTCCGGTATTAGGCTTAGTGATGAATCTGTTTATGGTTTGCGGCATTTTCTACTATGGACTGACTGGCTCTGGCAGTGCTCAAGTCAATTCAATTACGGCGATCGGCATTTCGATCGCCTTCTTTGTCGCCGGATTTGCTTATCTGATTGGCGATAGTTTGATCAAAGGCAAACCCTTGTTTTTGCCTGCTGACATAAGCCATCCTTTGCGCGATCGCGTAGGTGCTTCTAAA
The DNA here is from genome assembly GCA_949127665.1 of Synechococcales cyanobacterium PMM_0083. Taxonomy (GTDB): domain Bacteria; phylum Cyanobacteriota; class Cyanobacteriia; order Leptolyngbyales; family Leptolyngbyaceae; genus ULC077BIN1. The sequence goes on along the minus strand of CASBQE010000280.1, from coordinate 1,425 downwards.
GTTTTGAAGCCATAGTAAAATTCAACGCACTTTTACATCAATCTTCCTATCCATAGATATCAGTCATCATGAACTTAATTATTGCCATAATCCAGCCGAGTAAATTGGATGCTGTCAAAGAAGCGCTGGTTAAAATCGGAATTCAGGGTATGACCGTTACAGGTGCCAAGGGGTTTGGGCGGCAGAAAGGTCGCCCGCTGGCGTTTCTTGGGCTGATTAACATGGAAGGTAAGCCCTTCACCGTTGACTTCGTGCCCAAAGTCAGAATTGAAATTGTGGTAAATGATGACATCACCGATGCCGTCGTGGATACCATCGTTAAAACCGCCCGAACAAACACGGTTGGAGATGGTAAATTATTCGTGATTCCAGTCAGCAGAGCCATTCGCATTCGGACAAGCGAAGAAAACGAAGCCGCCTTGGCGATCGAAGAACCTGCAACACTCAGCTAGCAGTTTCCATAAGCAGTAATGATTCAATCCCTCTTCTTTTTTGTGCTGGCTGGGCTTTGCGAGATTGGCGGCGGTTATTTATTTTGGCTCTGGCTGCGGGAAGGAAAAAGTGCTTGGCTCGCCGTGATTGGAACGGTTGTGCTTGCCGTTTATGGCGTGTTGCCAACGCTGCAACCTGCTAGTTTTAGCCGTGCCTACGCTGCCTATGGCGGTGTTTTTATCGTATTGGCGCTGCTATGGGGCTGGGTCGTCGATCGCACGGTGCCCGATAAATTCGATTGGCTAGGCGCATGGCTGGCGTTTTTAGGCGTTCTCGTCATTATGTATGCGCCTCGACGATAGAGCTTAATCTGAAAATTAGGATTTTCTGGGTTGTTGCGATCGCGGTGAGTAATTTCTTGCTGCGATCGCTATTTTGTCAAAACTCGCTAACATTCACTAAATTGCGCCGATTCTTGGCTATAAAATAAGTAGAATGGTAGTTAAAGATACAGAAAAATTCTAGTTTTTAGAAAAAGTCGATGTTCAATACCATTCTGACTCAGCGTCGCCAGGTCATCAAAACGTTTTCTAGTCGGGAAGCAGCCGGACAAGCCCTCGATCACCTCGTTTTTTCAGGCTTGCCGATCGCGCATCTCTTCTTAATGGGGCATGGATTAGGTGAGGACAAGCCCCAGTATCCTCCACTTCCTGCCGACACTTATGGCGCTGTAACAGGCACCGCAACCGGGCTTAAGAAAGGACTCTTGATTGGCAATTTTGCAGGGGGTGCAACTGGTCTATTAGTCGGTGCTGGACTCGTTGCCCTGCCGGGTGTGGGGGCAATGGCGTTGTCTTCGGCGATCGCCTTTGTTTTACTCAGCGGTGGCATTTTTACAGCAGCCGGTGGTTTGACGGGGGCGTTGATTGGCTTAGGACTCACCTCCGAGCAAGCCAAAGCCCACAGTCAACAAATTTCTACTGGCAGCGTTTT
>CASBQE010000279.1 GCA_949127665.1 Synechococcales cyanobacterium PMM_0083 | reverse complement strand
GAAGCGATCGCCCTAAGTTAATGCTTCGCTTTTGCATATTCATGTTGAGTTAATTCTTGAGTCGTGTTGATGGTGACTATGCTCCTATGGATGATTTAGCCAATAGCGCAAGCTCTTTTAATGAACTCAATCGCTCAGGGCTAGAACCCGAATTGGGCGGTTGGTTGAGGAATGAGCCTCAACTTACTGGGCTAGAACCTGAATTGGGCGGAGTCTTGCGGCAAAAAGGGGTTTATGTAGACGAAATCACCTGTATTGGTTGCAAACACTGCGCTCATGTGGCTCGAAATACCTTTTATATCGAGCCAGATTACGGGCGATCGCGGGTGGTAAGTCAAGATAGCGACGCGGAAGACATGATTCAAGAAGCGATCGATACTTGCCCTGTAGACTGCATTCACTGGCTCGACTATACCGAACTGAAGCAGCGCGAAGAAGACCGGAAATATCAGGTCGTTCCAGTGGCAGGATTTTCGATTGATCATGGAGCGGTACGCCGTCAGGCAAAAGCTAAGAAAAAAAAGACTCTGGGATAGATCGGTTTCTAGAATCTCTCCATGCTCTGTCTCTTACTGTTTGTCTTCTACTTGCTTTTCCGCTACTTGCAAAAGCGTTTCTACGCTAGCATTGTGGTCTAAAAATGAAAATAGGTGTTTGTAGTGAAGCCGCCCTTGCGGGTCAAGCACAAATTGGGCTGGCAGTGGTGCGCCTAGTGCTTGCCCTGTCTGGTAAGACCGGAAAATCTGGCAATCAGGATTGCTTAATAGGGGCATTTTTAAGTCTAAGTCTTGCGCCACAATTTTGCTTTGACGTAAATCGGTGCTAGTGATCATCAAAAGTTGGATGTTGCGATCGCGAAACTCCTGATAGCGTTCATTCAATGCCTTAATGTGGGGAAAGCAAAATGGACAGTACTGATTTTCGGTAAAAATGCGCGTAAACGCTAGAATCACAGGCTGCTGGCGGAGACTGGATAGCTGTATTTGCTGATCATGAGTCACATCCGCTAGCACAAAATCGGGAGTCAGCATTCCATAATCCAAATCATTGCTGGCAGGAATGGGCAGAAAGTTTTTGAAAAAGCGATCGCTCAGCAGTCCATTAAAGTCAGTAGTCAACATGAGCCTAAAGTTTGAGGATGAGGAAAGTAGCTTTCACTTCTTATTATGCAAAATCTTTCCATAGACCGCGATCGCTGATCACACGAAAAAAACATTGCGGGACGGGTTGTTTTGCGGCAACGGGCGATCGCCTTGAAAATATACAAAAAACATACGAAAAGAGGGAAGCCATTGCCTCCCTCTTTCATCATCTGAATCTTTTTATTTTTAGACTGCGGCAAAGAATTCCTTAGACTTAACCGGATCGGGATTCATGGTTGCATCACCAGGCTTCCAACCAGCGGGGCAAACCTCATCGGGGTGAGACTGGACGTGTTGAAGGGCTTGCAGGGTGCGGAGAGTTTCATCCACGCTGCGACCAAAGGCGAGGTTGTTGATGGTGGAGTGCTGAACCACACCATCTTTATCGATGATAAACAAACCGCGTAGGGCAATTCCGTCATCGGTCAATACATTGTAGGCAGCACTAATTTCTTTTTTGATATCGGCAACAAGAGGATAGTTCAAATCGCCAACGCCACCCGACTTGCGATCGCTCTGAATCCAAGCAAGGTGAGAAAATTCACTATCTACCGACGCGCCCAGCACTTCGGTGTTGATGGTTTTGAATTCTGCGTGGCGATCGCTAAATGCTGTAATTTCAGTGGGGCAAACAAAGGTGAAATCTAACGGGTAAAAGAACAAGACTACATATTTACCGCGATAGTCGGATAGTTTGATCGTCTTAAACTCTTGATCAACTACTGCCGTTGCGGTGAAATCAGGAGCAGATTGCCCAACTCGCAAGCATCCTTCTTGAGTCATGAGATAGTCTCCTTGAGAGTGCGTTGTTAATTTTGATCAGTTTAGAAAACAAGTACGTAAGTGCAAATGCAATATCCATCAGGCTTACGGCTGTTCATTACGAACTGATACGATTATATCATAGTCATAACGATTCTGAGTAAGGGCAATTCTGTAATGTTGGGTAGTATGGATATTCAGGGGAACATAGGCACACAACCTAAAGTCCTCTGATTGGAAGGTCTGTTTAACTGGGTCGATCCAGCTTTTGTATCTTGCTCAGGCAGTCAGCAGGGTTTTTATAAAAGGAAGTATTAATACCTGTTCGCGGTTCTATAATATTTCGATGAATTTAGAAGTATTATTGACTATCTAGCTAGGAATCAGGTATGAGTATTCCTGCTTTAAGAAGTTCACTTGTATCGGTGCTGTGCCTGATAGGGCTAAGCTGTGTTAGCTCGGCTTTTAGATATATCTGTTCGCTCTGTTTATAACCCCTTAATTTTGATGCTAGGAGCAGTCATGAAGTCATTAATTCGCCAAAGCGCGACTGTTGGTTTAGTGGGTAGCACCCTAGCTGGGTCGCTGCTAATGGGCACTTTGCAAGTGCTAGCGTTAACGCAGGAACAAATAGTCCAAAAACTGCGACCAGTCCCTGTTTTTACCATTGCTAATAATGATGGCGCTCCCTTAGTGGCGGCTCCACCTAATGGGCAAAAAGGCAACCCTGTCGCAGGAGTTTTTATTAATCAGCAGGATGCTCAAGCCTTTTTGGATGGGCTAAAGAACCGTAGTCCTGAAGTTGCCAAAAATGTCCGTGTCGTGCCTATATCGTTGGCAGAAGTTTACCAACTCAATCAGGTTAGTAAAGAAAAGAAAGAAAAGCTTGACTTTGCCTTTGTGCCATCTCAACAACAAGTTACTACGGCTCAAGCGTTGGTCAAGCAAAGTGATAAGAAAGATCAGCAGTTCACAGGAACTCCGCTGTTTGTTGCACGGGGTGGCGCTGAGAAGGGCTATCTGACGATTCAACAGGGCAACAAGTCAGTCATTCCAATGTTTTTCAAGAAAGAGGAGCTTCAATCTTTGATGGATCGGTTTAAGCAGCAAGATCCTAAAGTTGCCTCTACTTTGGAAATTCAGGTATTGAATTTGGAAGGAGTAATTGAGGTTCTGCGAACCAAAAACGATCCTCAACTGGAGCAAATTGTTTTGGTTCCGCCCCGTGAATCGATCGAATACGTGCAAACTTTACTAGACAAGAATACCAAGCCTGGGGCAACTCCAGCCCGTCCGCAAGTGGCTCCTGCTAGCAAGCCTGCAACTCCCAAAAAGTAAAGCAGACTTACTAAGGAATGGAAATTAAATAAATCCGAGGTTTGCTTGGGGCGTAGCATACCCTGCGAGAAGCAAGCTACGGGCAAAAACCCTTGAAACTTAAGTAGAGTCATCTGCCGAATGCTACGCCCTTACGGGTAATTGTCTGCGCTTTAATTTTATGTCTGATGCCAATCTAGAGACTCAATCCTCGTTTTCTACCCAGAAGCGAGGATTTTTTGCGTCTGGAGAGGAGGTTTGGCAGTGGTGGCAAGAGGCTCAGCAATCGGCGATCGCCGCCGATATTCCCTCCGAAGAAGCGACCTGGCTGTTGCAACAATCCTCCGCATTATCTAACCTAGATGTGCGGTTGGAACGTTTCAAACAGCAGCCACAGATCGAATTAGCAATGCCCTTAGAGGAACTGGTGCAGCGCTGGCAGCAACGCATTCAACAGCGAATTCCTGTGCAATATTTGGCAGGCAGTAGTCCCTGGCGAAATTTTCAGCTTAAGGTGTCAAGTGCTGTCCTAATTCCGCGCCCCGAAACAGAATTATTGATTGATCTAGCATTGCGTCACTTACCTCCTGCCCTTTGCCCCTTACCTTCTCATTGGACAGATCTCGGCACAGGCAGCGGCGCGATCGCCCTAGGATTGGCAACGGCGTTTCCCCATGCCACGATTCATGCAGTGGATTGCAGCGGTGAGGCATTGGCGATCGCTCAATTCAACGCAAAGACTTATAGGCTGACCGAACGGATTCAGTTTTATCAGGGGGTTTGGTTTGAGCCGTTAGCCCACCTTAAAGGCTGTCTGGATGGCATGGTTTCCAATCCGCCCTACATCCCTAGCCAAATGGTGTTGGAGTTAGAGCCAGAAGTTGCCCACCATGAACCCCACTTGGCATTAGACGGTGGCAACGATGGATTAGACTGCATTCGCCATTTAGTGACAGTTGCCCCTGAATATCTGAGATCGAGCGGTATTTGGCTGATTGAACTAATGGCAGGTCAGGCAGCTAGCGTAGTTGCCTTGCTTCAAGCCAATGGGAACTACTGCGATGTTCACATCCATCAAGATCTAGCAGGGATTGAGCGCTTTGTCTCTGCAATCCGAACATAGCACTCTACACTCAATCAAGCTTTCTTGCCAAAAACCATTACGTGCTGCTGGGGCAAGAAATCTTTGGTTTCTAGCCAGGTTAAGCCCACGGATGCCAATTCCTTTTTGGCTTGGCGTTGGGTCATCTTGTGCAACGGTTTGATTGGCACTAAGGGGTTTTCGCCGCGATATTCCACCAGCACTACGCGCCCATTGGGTTTAAGGGCTTGAGCGATCGCCCTCATCATTTCGCGGGGATGGTCAAACTCGTGATATGCATCCACCATCAGCGCTAAATCAACGCTAGCGGCGGGCAAATTTGGGTTAATAATGGTGCCCAACACAGGCTCCACATTCTCAAGTTTTTTTTCTCGCTTCAAAGATTCCAGAATCTCGATCATTTCTGGCTGCACATCTACCGCTAGCACTTTCCCTTTTGGCACCAGGGTCGCCATCCGAAAGCTAAAATAGCCCGTTCCCGCGCCAATATCTGCTACCACATCCGTTGGCTTTAAAGTGAGGGAATTGATCAACTGTTGCGGACGTTCTTCCCGTTCGCGACTAGGACGCTCTAGCCAACCTGCGCCCAAATGACCCATTACTTGGGCAATTTCTCGCCCCATGTAAAATTTGCCAATGCCATCAGGGCTATGCTTCGATCGCTGCTCATAAGTCGAGTCAGTGGATGAGTTGGCAGTGGGATCGGCAGTTG
>CASBQE010000278.1 GCA_949127665.1 Synechococcales cyanobacterium PMM_0083 | reverse complement strand
GAATATTGCCGTTCTAAAAAGCGTTCTGGTTTGAAAAGATGCGGCTCTGGGTAAAGGTCTTCGCGATGATGAGTTAGGTAAATGCAGCCGACGACGGCGATACCGGGTTCCAGCGGATAGCCCAGTAGCTCCGTGGGTTCTTGCACCACTCTGGGAAAGGTGAGCATGGCAACGGGATAGATGCGGAGGGTTTCGTTGCAAACAGCGGAGAGGTAAGGCAGTTTGACGATGCTCATGGGATCTGACAAATCGGCGGACTGTAACTCATCTAGCAATTTTTCTCGAATGTCTGGCTGATGATGAATCCAGTAGAGCGCCCACGATAGCGCGGTGGCAGTGGTTTCATGTCCGGCAAACATTAGGGTGGCAAGTTCATCTCGCAGTTCTTGATCGGTCATGGGCTGCCCTAAATCGTCGATCGCCGCCATCATCAGCGACAGAATATCCACGCGGTTTGCTTGGGGCTGATCGTGCCGATCGCGAATTTCTGCATAAATTAAATCATCCATCTGTTGGCGATCGCGCAAAAACTTGCCCCAAGGACTCCATGCGCCCCAATCTTGTTGCAACGCCGGAAAAAATAGCGGACTGGAAGACAGTGGCGATGCAAACACCTCCGTCAATTTCGTCAGACTGGTTTTAAGCTGCTGACCGCGTTCCCCTTCAAATACGCCAAACACCGCTTGCAAAATCACCTGCAACGAAATTTCCTGCATCGCAGTCCGCGCTGAGAAAGTTGTACCGACTGGAATTGCGTCTAAAGTTTTTTCGGTCAAATCGCAAATGAGTTGGCTATAAGTGCGAATGCGATCGCCATGAAACGAGGGCATCAACATTTGTCTACGGCGTTTGTGGCGATCGCCCTCAATCAAAATCACCGAATAATCGCCCAGCAATGGAGCCAAAATTCGGTTTAAACCGCCCAGTGCCGCATAGGTTTTGCGATCGTTCGTAAGAATTTCTTGAATGCCTTCCGGCGTATTCACAAACACAAAATTAGTGCCGGAGCCAATAATGTCCGCTGAAAAAATATCGGGGTACTGACGAACAGCGCTTTCCATGTAGCCAATGGGGTCGGCAACCCATTTCAGTTGTTGCAACAGGCGCGGCTTAGACAGAGGATTTGGAGTTGAAAATGGAGTGTTCATAAAAACTTAAGGGGGGCTAAAGTTAATATTCTGTAGCTTCATCATGAGCGATTTAAACCGCGATCGCCACTTGGCGATCGCGAACTTTAGCAGGTATGAAGAACAGAAATTGATACTGTAATTCAAAATCTTCCGTACGCTGTTTCTATTCTGTCTGCAACACTAGCTGAGCGATCGCCGATGGTGTCAGTTCCTGCACATTCGAGAAAACAACATCTGCACCGGCTTGCTTCAAAGTGGTGAGATATTGCTGACGGGATGATTCTGTTTCCTGCACATGGGGCGGCAAAATTCCTACTGCAATCCAAGGGCGATCGCCTTGTTGCCGCCGCGCATTCACCACCGCATACATATCCGCCACCGTATCACCCACGTATAGCACCGGAATTTTAGAGTTAGGTGACTCTAATTGAGCGATCGCCGCAAATAGTCCCGTTGGGTCAGGTTTTCCGGGTGCATCCTCCATCGCGACTAACACCGGAGCTTGAAGTCCTAAACGCTTTTCCAGCACATAGCTAGCAGATTGGCGCGTTGCCCCACTAAAAAAGCCCCAGCCAATTTTTGCTTCAGTTAATTGGTCAAAATATTCAAGTTCAACCAATAGCGGTTCTTGGCAAATGTAACCCGTAAATTGATTAGGATCGGTTCCCCGATAGCGCGACTGAAAAAACGCCACCAGCTTGTCATAGGCGATCGCCACCCCACCCCGCCCCGCAGCATCTCGCCAGATTGTGTCTTGGGTTGCAGGCATTTCCGTTTCATGCGCCTCAAAATAGCGAAACACCATCTCCTGAGAAGCCTCCCAATCATTATTCCAAACACCCTCAGCCTTCAGCACATCAATATCATCCTGCGACGGACGATAAGCACCATCGGTCAAATGCTCCACCGTATCCGCCAACGCCCGTCGATAAGACCCGCCCACATCTCGAATCACCCCATCAATATCAAATATTGCGATCGCCGTTAGCTTGTTAACTGATTGAATCGTCATACACTTCTTTCCAATAATTTCTTCCAATTCCCATTCGTCAGTCGCAATTCGTCGTTCGTCATTTGCTCAAGGTTGTGCATGATTAAAAGCAGTGCGGTACTATGGAAGGCTGTAGATTATTGACCATTTGGGTTGGCGCTGGAGGTTTTTGGTTGGCACAATTTATATTAAAAGTTCTCTGGTTAGACGAGAACGTTGCATTAGCAGTTGATCAAGTGGTGGGCAAGGGCGCAAGCCCGTTGACATCTTACTTTTTTTGGCCTCGAAATGATGCTTGGGAGCAGTTAAAGACCGAGATGGAAGCAAAACACTGGATCTCTGAGGTAGACCGGGTGGATTTGCTCAATCAAGCGACTGAGGTGATTAATTATTGGCAAGAGGAAGGCAAAAAACGCCCCATGGCAGAAGCTCAGGCAAAGTTTCCTGATATTGCCTTTACGGGAAGCGCTTAAGGCTGCGTAATCAGTTGTTGATAATCATCCGTGGTTCTATGACGGATGGTGTAACATATAGTCACTTATCGCCCTAACAAGCCAAATGGTAGTTAGGGCGTTTCTAATTTAAAGAGTTTACGGATGTATTTCTAAAATGCTGAGGGAATCGCGGCAAAATTATTTGAGAGTATGCCCATGATTTGCTACGGTTTACTACAGTTATTGATATTTTCTTTACATTTCTAGCCGATTAAATTTATAGGATTTAGGTAGGTAGCTTCATGACAGCAACGATTAGCCCAGACCAAGTTGAACGGATCGTTTGGAACCAGCATCATGATCCGTTTGAGGTATTGGGTCCCCATCAAGTCGAGCAAGATGGAAAAACCGTTTGGGTCGTGCGAGTTTACCAGCCAAAAGCAGATGCGGTATGGATTATTTTTCCAGAGCAGCGGGAAGAATTGCCAATGCAATCCACGCATCATCCCCACTTTTTTGAAGCCACTCTAACGGCTCCGAATCTGCCCAACTATCAACTGCGGATTAAGGAAGGAGAATGCGATCGCGTCTCTTATGATCCCTACGCTTTCCACTCTCCTTGGCTCACCGATCTGGATATTCACCTTTTTGCTGAAGGGAATCACCATCGGATTTATGAAAAACTCGGCGCTCACCCAGCCGAACTTAACAACATCAAAGGCGTGTATTTTGCAGTGTGGGCACCCAGCGCCCGCAACGTTTCCGTTTTAGGTGATTTCAACCAGTGGGACGGGCGACAGCACCAAATGAGCAAGCGCACCAACGGCGTATGGGAACTCTTTATTCCTGATGCGGGTGTGGGCGCTCACTACAAATACGAAGTGAAAAACTGGGAAGGTCACATTTACGAAAAGTCCGACCCCTACGGCTTCTATCAAGAGCCTCGCCCCAAAACCGCTTCCATTGTTGCAGATCTCAGCACTTACACCTGGAATGATAGTGAGTGGATGGAGGAGCGCCGCCATGTTGATCCGCTCACCAAACCTATTTCCGTTTATGAGGTGCATTTGGGTTCTTGGATGCACGCCGCGACCTCTGAGCCTGCACGCTTGCCAAGCGGTGAATCCGAACCCGTTGTAGTTGTTTCTGAGCTGAAACCAGACACTCGCTTTCTCACCTATCGAGAACTGGCAGCCAAACTGATTCCTTATGTGAAGGAATTGGGCTTTACCCATCTGGAATTGTTGCCGATCGCCGAACATCCCTTTGACGGCTCTTGGGGCTATCAAGTGACTGGCTACTATGCGCCCACTTCTCGCTTTGGTTCCCCGCAAGACTTCATGTATTTTGTCGATGAATGCCACAAACATGGCATTGGAGTATTAGTCGATTGGGTGCCGGGGCACTTTCCTAAAGATGGGCACGGGCTGGCATTCTTTGACGGCACCCACCTTTATGAACACGGCGATCCACGGAACGGAGAGCATAAAGAATGGGGCACACTGGTCTTTAACTACGGACGCAACGAAGTCCGTAACTTTCTCGTTGCCAATGCCCTCTTCTGGTTCGACAAATATCACATTGATGGCATTCGAGTCGATGCGGTCGCCTCCATGCTCTACCTCGACTACTTGCGTCCGGATGGAGAATGGATTGCAAATCAGTATGGCGGACGAGAAAACATCGAAGCCGCAGATTTTTTGCGTCAAACTAATCACGTTATTTTCAGCTATTTTCCGGGTGTGCTTTCCATTGCTGAAGAATCCACCGACTGGCCCATGGTCTCTTGGCCAACCTACGTCGGTGGATTAGGTTTCAACCTGAAGTGGAACATGGGCTGGATGCACGACATGCTGGATTATTTCCACATGGACCCTTGGTTCCGGCAGTTTCACCAAAACAATCTCACCTTCAGCATGATGTATCACCACAGTGAAAACTTCATGTTGGCGCTCTCTCACGATGAAATTGTGCATGGTAAGAGTTCTATCGTTGGCAAAATGCCAGGTGACGAGTGGCAGAAACAGGCAAATGTCCGCTGTTTGTTTGCCTATATGTTTACCCATCCCGGTAAGAAAACCATCTTCATGAGTATGGAGTTGGGGCAGTGGAATGAATGGAATGTTTGGGCAGATTTGGAATGGAATTTGCTTCAGCATGAGTCTCATCAACAGTTGAAGCGATTTTTCATTGCACTCCATCAGTTGTATCGCAGTGAACCAGCGCTCTACTCGTGGGATTTTGGCGGGCAGGGTGGCTTTGAATGGATTGATTGCAGCGATAACCGCCATAGTGTGGTGTCATTTATCCGCTGGGCAAAAGATCACGAAGAGTTTGCGATCGTGGTGTGTAACTTCACCCCCCAACCTCATTCTCACTATCGAGTGGGTGTGCCATTCCTAGGTTTCTACAAAGAAATATTCAACAGTGATGTCCGTGAGTTTGGCGGCAGCAACATGGGTAATTTAGGCGGCAAATGGACTGAGGACTGGGCATACCAAAATCGTCCTTACTCGATTGATCTCTGTTTGCCTCCCTTAGGAGTGCTGGTGCTAAAGCTAGATAAGGAAAAAACGCAAGCCGCTTTGCAAGCCGCCGTGACAGACCCTAGCTGATTGCAACTACAGCGATCGCAATTTTTTGTCCGTCATCGTTTGCCTACTTCACCTGAGCAAATTATCTCTCAGAGTCTTTGTTTGATGACACGCGCTAGGTTTAGCGGCTTGGATTTGCTAGGGTTTTACACAGTGATTATGGATGGGGCAGAATGGGGGCATTGAAAGGACGAGATTTCCTCAGCATGGCAGATTTGACAGCGGAGGAACTACGAGATTTATTGGATCTTGCAGCGCAACTCAAGGCTGGCGCAACTCATCCGCACTGTCAAAAGCTTTTGGGTTTGCTGTTTTATAAAGCATCAACCCGGACTCGCGTCAGCTTTATCGCCGCAATGACTCGCTTAGGCGGACAGGCGCTAGATTTGAACCCCAGTGTGACTCAAGTGAGCCGGGGAGAACCTCTAGCTGATACTGCGCGGGTGCTCGATCGCTACCTTGATGTGTTGGCAATTCGTACCTTTAATCAGCGTGACCTAGAAACGTTTGCCCACTATGCCAAAATCCCGATCATCAATGCGCTGACTGATCTCGAACATCCTTGTCAAGTATTGGCAGATCTCCAGACGGTTCAGGAGTCGTTTCATGGGCTAGCAGGCGTGACACTTACTTATGTGGGTGACGGCAGCAATAATATGGCGCATTCTTTGCTGTTGGGTTGTGCCTTGGCGGGCATCAATGTGCGGATTAGTTCTCCAAACGAGTATCAGCCGTTGGACGTGATTGTGCAGCAGGCGAGGAGAATTGCGGGCGATCGCGTTGAAATCACCACAACAACCGACCCGATCGCGGCGGTCAAGGGCGCTCAGGTGATCTATACCGACGTGTGGGCAAGCATGGGGCAAGAAGATATGGCAACGTCTCGGATTCCGATCTTTCAGCCTTATCAGGTCAATGAGGAACTAATGAGCCATGCCGATTCATCAGCGATCGTGCTGCATTGTTTACCTGCCCATCGCGGTGAGGAAATTACCGATGACGTGATGGAAGGCGCTCAATCGCGGGTTTGGGATCAGGCAGAAAATCGGATGCACGCCCAGCAGGCTCTGATCGTCAGCTTGATAGGCGTGGAATAGTTAATCCCTATTCTCCTTGCGTCGCTTTCTCGTAGCTGGCATAGGCTTTTTTGTATTGCCCTAAACGCTGTAAAGCGGCTCCTCGAAAAGTCCAGGCTTCTTGATTGGTTGCTTGCAGATCGATCGCGCGATCGCAGCTTTCAACCGCCTCAGAATACCGCTCTAGGTGAATCAACACAACTCCGCGAAATACCCAGGCATCAGGGTTATCAGGCTGAACTGCAATACTCTGGTCAAAGCTGTCTAAAGCTTCACTATGGCGATTTAGATTTGCCAGCGCATCTCCTCGATAGTACCAAGCGGCACCATGACTGGGTTGGAGATGAATCGCCTGATCCAAGGCAAAAAAACCTTCCTGATAGGAGCCATCTATGACTAACGCCATGCCTCGAAAAATCAGCGAATTTAAAGTATTAGGCTCAGATTGTGCTGTGGTTCCTGGTTTGTGCAATCTCATACTTGCGTCACTCTTTGAATAAGTTGCCGTTCATATTGCGCCACATAAACCAACCTAGGTATGCGGCAATTGTTACCAGATAGAACACCCTTGCTATTACAGCCTACATAACCTACAGAAAATTATTGACCATAGATAGACGCTTCTTAAACCTGCACCTTACTGCATTCTCTTTAAGATTAGCCAAGCAACCCTAGCAGCCTTCATCCCCTTTAGCACTAGGATTGTAACCATACATAGACAGCGTAGTGGCAAACAACCTTAACCATGAGGAAAAG
>CASBQE010000277.1 GCA_949127665.1 Synechococcales cyanobacterium PMM_0083 | reverse complement strand
CTGGGAATCAACTGCAAGCGTTTGAGGATAAAGGGCAATATTGGGATGCCTGGAATATCGATCCAAACTACCAAAATTTCCCTTTACCCGCCTGCACTCTGATCAGCATAGACAATGAATTTTATGGTTCATTAGAGATACGCATTCGGGTTAAGCGAAAAATTGGAGACTCTACATTTACTCAGACCTACGCGCTGCAAAAGGGTTCACCCATCCTCCAAGTTGAAAATTCTGTAGATTGGCAAGAGCAGCATGTCCTCGTCAAGGCAGCCTTTCCGCTCAACCTGGAAGCTGATTTTGCCACCTACGAAATTCCCTGTGGAGCCATTCAACGAACGACGAAACCGCAGACCGAGGCAGAAAAAGCCCAGTGGGAAGTTCCGGCGATGCGATGGGCAGATTTGAGCGATGGAAATTATGGCGTGAGCTTGTTGAACGACTGCAAATATGGCTACGATGCTCAGCCGAATCAACTGCGGCTGACATTATTGCGCGGATCAGAGTGGCCCGACCCTAAAGCCGATCAAGGATGGCACAGTTTCACCTATGCGATTTATCCCCATGCAGGCGATTGGAAACAGGCTCAAACCGTGCGGCGCGGCTATGAGTTGAATATGCTGTTACGAGTCGTTGAACTCGCTGCTGATCGGGTGGCTCAGTCTGGAACGTTGCCACCCGTGGGATCGCTGCTCGACTTGGGGTCTGAAACTCTGGTGTTGATGGCATTGAAGCAGGCAGAAGATGCGCCGGATGAATGGATTTTGCGCTGCTATGAATGTCATGGCGAAGAGGCGCAGTTAAACCTAACCAGCGATTTGAATCTGAGGATTGAGACGGCAGTGGATTTATTAGAGCAGCCGATCGCCCAACCCATAACAAAGGGGCAAACGATCGCCGTTTCCCCCTGGAAAATAGTTAGTTTTAAGTTGAAGCGCGATCGCGACTAATCTTCGTGGTCTTCAAACGGATCATTCAAGCTCTTTGCTGGAGGACCAAACGCCGTATAGATGGCATATCCAGTCAGACCCACCAGTGCAGCACAGATCGAAATGTTAAGAGCTATTGCAGGTTCCATTGGCATTAAAATTATGAGTACATAGACATCGTATAATGTAACGAACATTTACAACTTCTGTCGAGATTCTCATAAGGTGATCATGGCACAACGGACTCGGTTAGGTGATATCCTCAAGCCCTTAAACTCTGAATACGGTAAGGTCGTTCCTGGTTGGGGAACAACCCTCCTAATGGGAGTTTTCATGGGTTTATTTGCAGTGTTTCTGCTGATTATTTTGCAAATTTACAATTCCTCGATCATTTTGGATGGCTTTTCAGTGGATTGGTAAGCACGACGGTTGAGTGCTTCAAAGGCAAAGTTATTTCTACCCTATTGCGCCCCGGCTCTTCGGGGTTTTTTATGGGCAAAAACTGAGCCTCTACAAGTTGAATTGATGATCATAGGGGCTGGTCTTGTGACTGCCTATTGGGGTTGAGGTCACCCACAAGAGGTGCCCCCACCTGACAACCCACTTTGGATGAGCTATGACTATAGGGTAATTTTGTTCAAGCTGCCTTTCATGAAAGCTCAAACCTGGTTTGATAATCGTCGTGGCTGTTTAACGCTATTGACGCTGCTGTTCCTGGGTGGCGTGGAGTTGGTCGGTCTGCTGCCAGTGCGTTTGAGCGATCGCCCCTTCACATCAGCCATCGCAAACGCCGCAGAAAGCACCCTGTCTCCTAGCGATCGCCTGCTGGATGCGGCACAGCAGCAGTATCAAAAAGGGCAACTGCGGGAAGCCCTGGAAACGTACCAAAAAGCCTTGGCGATCGCTCGTCAGGGAGGCGGTTCGACGGCAGAGCGATTGCGCCAACAAGATAGTGAAGGGGCGGCGCTAACTATGGTTGGGCTGATTAATGCTCGGTTAGGGCAATATCAAAAAGGGCTGGAAACGCTGCAACAGGCGGCTAAATTTCAGCAGGCATTGATCGATCGCGCTGCCAAAGAAAGCGATCAGGCAGCCCTGCAAGTTTTCTTTAGAAATCGGGGACGGTTGCGCTCTACCCTATCATTTTTGGGGCTGGTTTATGAGCGCTTGGGTCAACCTCAAAAAGCGCTAGAGCTTAATCAGGATGCGTTGTTTAGAAGCGGCAGAAGCCCTGGAGACTATGGCTTGGATGGAGAAATATTCAACAATATTGGCACAGGCTATTTTCGTCAGAATCAACCTGAAAAGGCGTTGGAGTCTTACTATCGAGCGCTACTGATGGTCGAGCAGGTTGGCTATCCCTTGGGACGAGATATCCGCAATTCTAAACCCGTTAATTTTATTGAGGCAAATCAGGCAATTTATGGAGTGCAGCAGCCAATCCCACGAGGGAAGGCGGTAACGGATTTTCTGGAGCAGGCGATCGCGCCTAATTATCATCAACCCGGACGAATGCAGCCTTGGGCGCGCTATTTATATGTGACGACGTTGAACAACATCGGTGATGTTTACGCTGAAGCGGGACGATCGCAAGCGCAGTTTTTCTATCTGAAAGCGCTGGAGTCGAGCCGAGTTACCCGTGATTTGGAACTGGAAGCCGTTAGCCTCAATAACGTGGCATCGGGCTATGGCAAATCGGGCAGTTCTAAATCAGCCTTGAGCTTTTATCAAACGGCATTGGAGCTTAGCCGCAAACTGGGCGATCGCGGTTTGGAAGGAAAGACGCTGAATAACATCGGCACTCTTTACCTAAAAACGGGAGATAACTCAAACGCTGCGAGTAACCTGACTGCTGCCATGGAAACCTGGGAGGCATTGCGTCCAGGATTAAACGATAGCAATTTGGTATCTTTGGTTGAAACCCAAGCGCAAACTTACGAAGCCTTGCAAACCGCTTTGGTGGCTCAGAAAAAAGTGGGGCAAGCGTTGGAAGTCGCAGAGCGGGGCAGAGCTAGAGCTTTTGTGGAACTGCTGGCGCGTCGTCTCAAACCTGTGAATAGCGCGATCGTGGCTGTCAAACCCTTAACTATTGCTCAAATTCAGCAAATCGCCAAAACGCAAAAGGCAACCCTGGTCGAATATTCCATTATTGGCAACCACACGCTTTACAGTTGGGTCGTCAATCCCCAGGGCAACATTGCCTTTCGGCAGGTCGATCTTAAACCGATTCTGACATCCTCAAATGTGTCTCTAGCCAACCTGGTAGAAAACGCGCGTGCTAATGGCATTGGCGTAAGGGGACGCGGTAGCGCTATTCCTGGTCGTCGCCCCAGAGGCAGCACACCCCAAATGTCTGGCGACTTGCAGCAACTTTATCAGGTGTTAATTGCGCCCATCGCCGAGTTTTTGCCCAAAGAAGCGGGTGCAAAAGTCGTCTTCATTCCCCAAGGGGCGCTGTTTTTGGTGCCCTTTGCCGCACTGCAAGATGCCCAAGGAAACTATCTAATCCAGCAATATACGATCGCTCTATCTCCCTCAATTCAAGTGTTAGAACTAGCGCGGCAACAGCAGGAACGCAGCCGAAATCGGATTGGAAGCGGCATCAGCAATGCTCTAATTGTGGGAAATCCGACGATGCCAAAGGTGATGGTCGCCGCAGGGCAACCGCCAGAACAGCTATCAGAATTACCGGGTTCTGAGGAAGAGGCACGGGCGATCGCCGCTTTACTCAGCACCAAAGCTTTGACTGGCAACCAGGCGACGGAAACGGCTGTGGTTCAACAGATGGCGACGAAGCGGATCATTCATCTGGCAACCCACGGCTTACTGGATGATTTTTTGGGACTGGGCGTACCCGGCGCGATCGCTTTGGCTCCCGATAGCAATACCGATGGCTTGCTGACTGCCAACGAAATTTTAGACTTAAAACTCACTTCAGATTTGGTCGTGCTGAGTGCTTGCGACACAGGTCGGGGACGAATTACCGGAGATGGAGTAATTGGGCTATCGCGATCGCTGATTTTGGCAGGCACCCCCAGCGTCGTCGTTTCCCTTTGGGCAGTCCCCGATGCTGCCACGGTCACCTTGATGACCGAGTTTTATCAAGCGTTGCTCAAAAATCGTGACAAAGCCCAGGCAATGCGCCAAGCCATGCTCACAACCCTGAAGCAATATCCCGAACCCCGCGATTGGGCAGCGTTTATGCTGGTTGGGCAAGCAGAATAATTCGTTTTTCAGGAAAGAGCAGCGGAAATATGCAGACTTGAGGCTGCAACGATACTGAGTGATTAGAACAAGAAGTAGCGTTGAGCCATGGGGAGAACAGTGGCGGGTTCACAGGTGAGCAGTTCCCCATCAGCTCGGACTTCATAGGTTTCGGGGTCTACTTCCATGTGGGGTAGGGCATCGTTGAGCTTCATATCGCGCTTGGTCAGTTGGCGAATGTGGGAGACGGCGATCGCTTTTTTCTGCAAGCCCAGTTCATCGGG
>CASBQE010000276.1 GCA_949127665.1 Synechococcales cyanobacterium PMM_0083 | reverse complement strand
GAAGGCACAATCGCGCCCCAAAACAGCGTCGCCCCTAACGCATAAGGCTCTTGCACCACGCACTGCCCCTGCACCTTGACACATTCGCCCGTTAAGCGAAATGGACTCCAGGGATGATCGGGTTGGGTTAATGCGACTGTCCACGGGTCATAAAGTAAAGAAGCAATTAGCAGAAGCCATCCGCTCGTTAATATCCAGCGAACCCAATGCATTTGACGTTCTGGCAGTTGTGCAAACATAGGTTTAGGTTTTTCCCGGACAGATTTTTATCTCGTAATCTTAAGTGTTCTAATTCAGAATCTGTATTTAGAATCGTTTTTTCTAGCGTAATAATTATGATTGCTAGACATTGGATGATTGAACCGATGTCAATCGACTAACGAAAGAACTCTGCCACCGCGCAACTAAAGTCTGGCAGGAGAGAAGAAGTTAGTATATCTTGAGGGAATAAGGTGGAAACGAGCTTCAAGAGGGCATCCTGGCGACGATACACTTCTAGTTGTTGAGTGCGCCAGTCCAGAATCCAATACTCTTGCACTCCGCGCTCGGCATACAGTTTCAGTTTGGTTTCGCGGTCACGGCGTTCATTCTGTGTCCCTGGTGACAGCACTTCCACGATTAGTTCTGGGGCGATCGTGAAATGCCCTTCTTCATCCACGCCTGCTGCTAAGCGCTGATGACTAATCCAAACCACATCGGGAATTACATTATCTGCATCATCAAAAATGACCCCAGGGGTGGCGACCGTTTCTCCTAACTGAGTTGTCTCTGCCCAGGTATCCAGAATTCTCGATGCCTTAACGATCGCTTTCTGATGTTTCCAGTGGGGAGCGCGGGTCATGAGCAAATGTCCATCAATAATCTCATAGCGATTACTGCTATCGGGTAGGAGTTTGAGATCCTCTGTTGTCCAATAAACGCGATCGGTGGATGAAGTCATAGGACGCTATGGGGCGAAGCAGGCTTTGCGTTTATGGTACTCTATCTCTCAATTCTGCAATTGCTCAATCTTGCAATAGATAAAGAAAATCGATGCAGTGCCTCTGTTTTCAGCGATTCGCCCTGATACCTGATAATAGTTTCCAACATTGGCGATTTGTGGGGAACGAGGCAATGGGAAGACCAAGGCAAGGGAATCAGCCTACAAAGCGGCGCATTCCTGGCTGGGCAATGGTAGGACTGATGGGTGGCGCTGGGGAAATAGGGACGATCTCGTAATCCATTCTGTTCAGAGGTTTGATGCGTTACGGCTAGCAATAGACAGTTTAAGTAATCCAAGCAATCATCGGTCTGTAGGCAGTATCCAGAAACTAGGATGTGGGTGTATGGATCGCTTGAAATCTATAATTTATCTAGGCGCTCATACAGAAGCAGCATATAAGTTTATTGAAATCAATTGCAATGATTCCCAGACTTACAGTTCAATCTGGGAGCATATTTTGCAGTTAAGCCTGTTACATACCCTTCTATGAAGGGAAACATAGTTCCATAACCGCTAGAGTAACGAGAACTTGTAAGATGAATCAGATTTATCAACTTACCCCGCTAGGGTTCTCACAAAGCCCAGGCGAGAAAGAAGTTTTTGCAGCTCTCAGCAAACTGGGTGACCACTACCACATCTTCTACTCGGTCAATTGGTTGGCGGAGAAAGACTATCAGCGTGAAAAATTTCAAGGAGAAGCTGATTTTGTCATCTTCGATTCCTGCAGGGGAGCCTTATTAGTTATAGAAGTAAAAGGAGGTTCAATCAGATATGACAGAGGAGAATGGTTTCAAGCAAATCGCAAGACGGGTGAGGAAAAGAAGACTTATCCTGTGAAGCAGGGAAGTGACTCAATGCATTGTCTACGGAATGAATTTGCAAAGAGAAAGGAGCGTGATTCTAATCTTAATTATCCTTACATTGGATATGCCGTATGGTTTCCATCAGAAGAATTGTCCAAAAAAGATCTGCCACTAGATTGTCCATCGCAGATCACCTTAGATATAAAGTCTTTAGTTGATGTAGACAAAGCTATATCAACTGCCTGTGACTATTGGCAGAAAAACCTCAACCGCCATGAAAGATGCTTTAAGCAAAGCGATATTAAAGAGGTTCTGAATGTAATAGCACCTGTAATGAGAGCTGTCCATCCACTTCAATACTACGCTCATCAAGATAGAAATGAGCAGTTCATTAGAATGACCAGTGAACAATCTCGACTCATTGAATTTTTAGATGAACAAAGAGAAGCAGTCATCAAAGGCTCCGCTGGAACTGGAAAAACAGTTTTGGCGATCGAAAAAGCTAGACGACTTAGTGAGAGCGGAGAAGCAGTTTTATTTCTATGTGTGAACAAGGCTTTGAAAGAGCATCTCAGAAATCTACATTGGCTAGACAATGTAGATTTCCATACTTTTGATAGCCTATCGCGCCTCTTTACTGATACCTATGATTTTATTAAATATTTCGATCTCGATTTTATTAAATATTTCGATCTTGAATCTGCTGATCTTTGCTCTCCTGAGGGATATTTTAATATTCAGGACTATCATGGGACGAATCAATTTGAAGCCAGAAAGAAAGCCTTTGTAAAATGGCTCAAAGATGATTCAGCAAAATTAGATGAATATCCCAGTCTTCAATGGAATTATAAACACCTAATCATAGACGAAGGACAAGACTTTCAACCTGACTGGCTTGACGCTCTTCGTGGGCGAATTGCAGGAAGCTTTTATGTGTTTTGCGATTTAAAGCAACTAGTACACCAGAATCAACTGGATCAGCGCGAACAGCTAGAGAAATGGTTTTCAAAAGCTCAATGCACGTTTAGTTTAAGTAGAAACTGTCGAAATACATTGCAGATAGCTAAGATTGCTTACAACTCCGTAAATCTTGTCTTAAAAGATCAAGATAAGCTGATTCAGGGCAATGCTGTAAACCTTTACGAGTCTAAAAAACCAGCAGATACTAGAAACTTTACTAGCAAAATTATTGAAAAGATTCTGGAAGATAGAATCCTACATCCTGAAGGGGTTGTTTTGACAATGGAGACTGTAAAACAGTCTATTCTTAAGCCGTCTCTTATCAATATTGATAGAAATGACGCACATTATATTTTATCAGTTGATAAGCTTACTATGATTCCCTTTACAACTGTTAGGAAGTTTAAAGGGTTGGAAGCCGAGGCAGTAATCTTAACTGATGTTTCTTTAACTAACTTTTTGGATGAGGACTGGAGACATCGTTTTTACGTTGGTTGCTCAAGGGCAAAACATGAATTACACATCATCTTTCAAGATGTGTCAGAGCAATCAATTAACCAAGCTCTAAAGATGATTGCACCTGATACTTATCTTGATATTGATTCCACTCTTGAGAACTTAGCGCTTTTACTGGGCGGTGAATGGCGCAGCATCTAGACATGACTGTCTTTATTGGTTAGAAATGGCATTCCCGCTTTTCCCGGTTCAGAACTGACTGTGGGGTGGTGTGCAGCAACACATTGATGGCTTTACTCACAATCCAGTGGAGTATGCCAGCGCTATTGAGTGCCCTGTGCTGCTGTAGCGTGGAAGATGGATACACGGGACTCAGCAAGACGCGATCACACTCTGCTCCAAGGTCTTTTGCACTGCTGGCGCAAACCGCACATCCCGCAATGCCCTTGGTCACATACGCCTTCGTCACGGGTATTTGCTGCCCCGCCAGTCACACGGTTTAACCGACTAATTTGGTGGCGTTGGCTGGCGTGACCTCTACTTCCAGCTCAGCCCAATCGGTTTCTTGAGTCGCCTGAGCGGTCTGCTGATGCTGCTCGACGGTCGGTAATAATAACCGCCCCACCCACTCGCGTAGCAGATGATAGGAGTCTGGCGGCTTGACAGCGATCGCACTCCTTAATTAATGCGATCGCGAGTCTTCCGAATATTTAAGCCTATGGATTAGTGCAATAAACCAATTAACTAATTAGACTCACTTTGCCTGTGTCTAAGTCATAATAGCCACCAACCAGCTTCAACTTATCTTCTTTGATTCAGCTTGGAGATGACAGGAGAGACTTGTAACCGCCTCATTTGCAATATCACGTTAGCCTTAACGGCATTCTCTAAGCGATCTCCCGGTTTCCCTTCAGACTCATCCACGGCGGGTCTAATCGCCTGGACTAAGCTACCAATCAACCCAGGAAACTCTCCACCCTTGACAGCGGCTTCCACCGCACCACACCGTTCGTGTCCCAGTACAATCAGAACCTTTGCCCCTAATACAAGGGTGCCATACTCATGACTGGCAATTTCTTCCGTTGTTGCAACGTTACCTGCAACTCGCCCAACAAAAAGGTCGCCCAGTCCTTGGTCAAAAATTATCTCTGTGGGAACTCGTGAGTCTGCACAACCGAGAATCGCGGCAAAGGGTTTCTGACCTTTGGCGACTTCGACCAATCGAGCCTGGGTTTGATTCGGATTCTGCTGTTTTCTCGCAACAAATCGATTGTTTCCATCCACCAATTTTTGCAGCGCTTGAGCGGGAGTCAGACTCGCATTATTACCAGCAGGTTCAGCGGCAATGGCTGAATCATTAAGCGGCTGCGTGGGTGTTGGAGTGATTGCGCCTGATCCGACCCAGCCCGCAAGGGTTCCGGCTCCGATTACTCCTGCACCACTTTTCAAGAGAGATCTACGTGAAATAGAACTTTGTCCAGGTTGTTTTGACATACATTCCTTGGGATTAGGTTGATAGCTTTCTTCTCTTATAGAAAAACATAAAATCAGCTCAATCGCTCATATGTTTTGTATTTTTATGCTCATCTTTTTAAGACTCGTCGCGGTCGAGCAATGCAAAACTCGGATAGCCAGCCTAAATAATTTTGGACGCTAATTTGCTAAAGATGTTTGCCGCTCAAAGAGGCGATCGCACGAATCAGGCAAACCATTGTTGAAAGAAAAAACTACAGTTTCGATTGGGTAGTTTCCCCGCAGAGTTGAATCAGAGCGTCTAGCGCTCTTTGAGATTTTTCTAACGCTTCTCGATATTGCCCTCTTTGTCGCAATTTTTCCCCTTCATTGTTCAGCCGTATGGCTTCTGTCTTGCGGTTTTGGGTCGTCTGGGGAACGAGATGGAGGAGAGCATAGGGATCGGGGCATAGGACGGGGAGAAAGAAAAGGGAACTAGAAACTAGGAAAAGGGATACAAGTTTTTTGTTTGCGTGTCTTTTTGGGGTAACGATCGCCTAGTCATGCTGAAATCTTCTATCCACAAAATTGCTTTCACAAACTTTATCACTCTCATTTGGGGAAGATATGTAGTTTTAGCGAATAGCTCATAGCCAATAGCTAACGGCTAATCACACCGCAGTACAATGAGAACACAACGGGTCAGAAAGGATAACTTCTTATGGTGCCCCTCATTGCAACAGACTACAAATATGTGCAACTAAACACAGACCAAGTTCCCATCATTGCCGAAACCACCCTAAAAGTTGTGGAACTGGTCATGGCTCAGCGGGCGTATGGCTGGAGTCCTGAAGACTTACACTCCCAGCATCCCTATCTCTCCATGAGTCAAATTCATTCCGCACTTGCCTACTACTGGGAACACAAGCCAGAATTGGATGCTGATATCGAGCGGAGAGAACGCTACATGCAGCAGGCAGAGCAAGCCGCTTCTCCTTCTCCAATCGTGACTAAGCTACGGGAAAAAGGTCTGCGATCGTGAGCTTATCACTTTACATGGATGAGCATATTCACAAAGCGATTACAGAAGGACTGCGACAGCGTAATGTTGATGTCTCAACCGTGCAACAAGATGGGCGCAGCGGTTTTCCAGATGTAGTGCTGTTAGATCGAGCGATCGAATTGCAACGAGTAATGTTCTCCCAAGATCAGGACTTTTTGATTGAAGCTCAACGTCGCCAATCTGAAGGAGTTCCATTTTCTGGAGTCATCTTTGCGCGTCAATCACGAGTTGACATTGGCACCTGTGTCAATGACCTGGAAATGATTGCAAAGGCTTTGGACATTGCAGATTTTGCAAACTGGGTACAGTACTTACCGCTTTAATAACGGGTAAAAAAATCGTTCATCCACAAATTCTCACACTCTTATTCCTAATAGCTATTGGCTATTATCGTCAGCATGAAATCTACACTACAAGGCGATCGCACTAATCAGGTAAACCATTGTTGAAAGAAAAAAACTAAAATGAATAAATATTTGTAGACCGTTTTGCAAAATGTGATGTCGCCCACTATCTTAATTACCGGAGCAACTGGAAACGTTGGAGAGTCGGTAGTGCAGCAGTTGCAGCGCCAGCAGATTGATTGTCGAGTTGCGGTGCGCCAACCCGATCGCGCCCGATTCTTGTTTGGCGATCGCGTCGAAGCAGTCCGGTTTGATTTTCTCGATCCTGCCACCTTCACAGCAGCGTTTGCTGGCATCACTCATTTGTTTCTGGTGCGCCCACCGGCGTTGAGCAAGATAGACCAAATTGCCCCGGCTTTGACCGCCGCAAAAGCAGCAGGTGTGCAGCAGATTGTGTTTTTGTCGCTGATGGGAGTCGAGCGTAATCGAGTGGTGCCCCATGCGGAGATCGAGCGTTGCATTCAGCAACTAGAGTTCCCGTTTACCTTCTTGCGGGCTGGCTTTTTTATGCAAAATCTCAGCACCACCCATCGCGATGATATCCGGCTCCACGATGATCTGTTTATCCCGGCTGGAACGGGCAAAACGAGCTTTATTGATGCACGAGATATTGCTGCTGTGGCAGTCTTGGCACTCACACAACCGGGTCATACCTCCAAAGCTTATCCGCTAACGGGTAGTGACGCGCTGGACTATTTTGAAGTTGCTAAGATTTTCACTGAAGTCCTCGATCGCCCAATTCACTACAGTCGCCCTGGCTTGCTCAAATTCATTTGGACGATGCGAAGTCGGGGATTGCCTCTGGATTTTGTGCTGGTAATGGCAGGGATATACACCACAACTCGTCTTGGTTGGGCAGCGAATATCACGTCTGATGTCGAGCAGTTGTTGGGGCGATCGCCCATTTCTTTCCGACAGTTTGTTGAGGATTATCAATCCGTTTGGCGATCGGGTTAACTGATCTGCTACATCGAAACTCTGATGATTTTCGGATAATTTTTTAACTTCATCCCAGTGGAGGAGGGCGGGTCGCATGGATGGATGATGTATGTGGATGATGGCGATCGCAAATTTGCTTTGTATAATGGGAAAACAAGCATGGCGTAGAGGTCAAACTGTTGAAAGCAAGAAATGGAAAGTGATCCAGCCATTTCTACTCGAAAGGTTGGTCTTGAAGAACTGCGGAAGTATTCACCTGGAAATGGCTGGTAGTTGCCCTAATATCGTGTGATTTCGACCACACGATGTTGGTTTTGGTATGTCGTATTTCCACCTTAAGGAGTTTCAATGGCTTACAAAGCTGAAAGTTTTATTCATGACCTGGACAAAGTTGCCAAAGCGCGTCAGGAGTTTTCGGGATATTTGAGTGCGATCGCAGACACCTTAACTGAGGCTGAACAGGTTGGAGAAACCGCCTCTGGCAAATTAGGGCTGGAGAGTACTGTAGATGATTTGGAGTTGGTCAGCCGCAATCTGGGCGAGGGCGTGTTTCGCCTGTTGGTGTTGGGCGACATGAAGCGAGGCAAAAGCACATTCCTGAATGCGCTGATTGGAGAGAACGTCTTGCCCACAGATGTCAATCCCTGTACTGCGGTGCTGACTGTCCTTGGCTATGGACAGGATAAGCGCGTCACCGTTCAGTTCAAAGAGGATCGAGAGCCAGAACCGCTAGATTTTGACACCTTCAAGCAGCGCTACACGATTCCACCCGAAGAAGCGAAGAAATTGCAAGAGGAAGGAACGTCTGCCTTTCCCAATGTCGCCTATGCCGAGGTTCAGTATCCGCTGACCTTGCTGGAAAAGGGCGTGCAAATCATCGACAGTCCGGGATTGAACGATACGGAGCAACGCAACCAGTTGACCTTGGGCTACATCAACAACTGTCATGCGATTCTGTTTGTCCTCAGTGCCACTCAGCCTTTCACATTGGGCGAACAGCGCTATCTGGAAAACTACATCAAAGACCGAGGCTTGTCTGTGTTCTTCCTGATCAATCATTGGGATGAAATTCAGAATCGATTGATTGATCCAGAAGATTTGACGGCATTACACGAGGCAGAGGATCGGGTGCGCCAGGTGTTTAGAACGAACCTAACCCCTTACTGCCAGGTGGAAGGCGAAGATCGCTATGACGATCGCGTCTTTGAAATCTCTTCTTTGAATGCCCTACGTCAACGGCTGAGAAGCGGTTCCCTGGAAGGCACGGGCTTCTCAGAATTCATCAAAGCACTCAACCATTTTTTGACGAAATAGCGGGCAGTGTCCGAACTGCGTCAGGCGAAATTGATTGCCCGTCAAGCATACCGCACAGTGCATGAAGCCTGCGATCGCCGGATTCCTTTACTGAGCGAAAACATTCAAGAACTGCGACAAAAAATTCGCTCGGTTCAACCCGAATTTGATCAACT
>CASBQE010000275.1 GCA_949127665.1 Synechococcales cyanobacterium PMM_0083 | reverse complement strand
GTTTTCGCGGCTGAACAGGGCAGTGTCACCATGAACTATCTACCAGCAGTCATGACGGCGGTTTTGATTGCTGAATAGGATAAAGCTTTTTTGTTTTCTTGGTGTTCCTACAAGTATCCTCGTAGGAACACTAAGAAAACACCTGCATGGTAGAATGTCGCACTATGCAACTGCAACATGCTGATGGATATTGCCGAGTTTCTACTCCCAAGCAAGTCAAGTTTGGACATGCTCTTGAGCGCTATATCGAAGATTTAGAGTTCATAGGAATTGATAGAAGTCGAATTTTTTGGGATGTGGAATCGGGTGCTAGTAGTGGTCGCAAAGGTTATAACCTCATATTGGATCGGGTCATAGCAGGGATTACCAAACAGGTTTTTGTTCCTTGCTTCGACCGATTCTTGCGATCGCCTCTGTTGTGGGAAGAAGCGCTTGTTGAATTTAGAAAACATGGTGCAACTCTGGAACTGTTATCTGGCGGATTGATAGATCTAAATTCGCCAGAAGGTATTTATAAATCAAGAATTGATGCGGCTGCGGCAGCCTACGTGCGAGAAAAAAATCAAAAAGCCGCATTGGATGGATGGGCGCGAACTAGGAGGCTTCAGAAAGCAGTAAACCCACCATTCGGGATAAAAGTTATAGATGACAAATACTATGTCAATCGTGAACCTTATCCAAAAGGAGGAAGCGTATACGAGGTCGCGAGAGATGTTGGGTTAACCTACATCTCTGATGGTACAAAAAGAGGCACGATTCATAAGCTGGTGCAAAAGTACGGGTTGGAGCGCGTGGGTCAACGCAACGGGGATGATTTCACGCGAGATCGCAACAAGTTAACCATATGGCTGCGAAATCCAGTCATTCGAGGATATACCTGCTATTTCGGCAACCGGGGAAAGCAAATCATTGTCTCTCCAGAGCCGACCCATGAAGCTTTATTTACCCCACTGGAGTTCGACCAGATCGATCGATTGCTCACGGCTTCCAGTAGAAAATTAGTTCCTAAAGGAACCCTTAAGCCCCTGAGCGGTTTAGTTTTTTGTGAGTGCGGCAGTCGTTGTATCAAGCGCAGAAATCACTATTATTGTTGCGACGTTTATGATGCTCCTGGTTCTCCACTTGACTGCGATCGCCGAGGAGGTCTAAGTATAAAAGAAGCGGAGGCTGCTGTAATCTATGCGATTTCATTGCAATCGAAAATGATTGCAGCATTCGTAGATAGCCCAAAAACAACCCAAGATACCCCAGAACAAGAAGAATTGAAGCGAAAGCTCATCTTGTTGGGAGATGATGCGGACTTTGAAGAGTCAAGGCAATCCATTTTAAAGAAGTTGTCCGTTCTAAGGCACCAAGCTGGATCACGGGAAAAGGACTTTAATATCCGTCGAGAACAGTTAGTCACGATAGGGGCTAATCCTGATTTCTGGAACGGACTGATAGAAACTGACCGCCGATTCGTCTTTCTCCAGCTAATCGAGAGAGTTGTTAAATCAAGGGATAGAATTCTAAGAATTGACCTGGCTCCAGGGCTAGGCAGCGTCACTTTTTAACAGTGACAAAATTTCAGACAGCTTTTCTGGATCAACAGGTTCAGAGCTTTGGGCAAGCTGCTCTAACTTAGAAATCGCCTCCTTCTGATTCTTCTGCTGAACATCCCACAGAAGCATCTTTTTTTCAATAACCTGCCAATTCACATGCATCTCTTGTTCTGGTGCATCCTTTTTCACTTTAACCCTCTCCAGTTTTCTAAAAATTCTTTGTATTCCGCAGTTTCGGCATTGATTGTTCTCCCGCAATCTGAGCAGTAGATTGCATCTAGTCCAGGCGCGGCGCGTGAATGAGAACAACCAGGCAACTTCATGGCACAGCTAAGCGACTTCATAGCTTTGGGCTTGACCCTGGAAGTTTGTGTAACTTTCTTCTCTGGCAATTCGGGACGGAGTAGATCAAGTTGGTTCACAACGCCCACTCCTTTCGACTCTGCTTACGACTCCGATCGCGAATTATCTGCAACGTCTTAGCTAAGGGCGATCGCAGGTCTACCAGTTCCCGTACATCCTGAGCCATATGCTTTTGTAGATAAATACTGCGTTTGGTCTGCTGCTGTCCGGTTATTTCGTAGTAGCAAAAGTAGATGCTAGTAGAGGGGACATCCCTTTGCGTGTTGCCCAATCGGGTTTCGATCCAACCACAGGCTTGACCCTTCTGAGAAAAACGGCTCTTGTCTTTCTCTTCAACTTCAACTGAATCAAATAGTTGTTCTGGGGTATACGTTTTCAAATCGCAGGATTCAGGGAATAAGGTCGCTTCGCGCCCGGTCAGAACCCATTCTTTTCCCCTGAATTTTATTAATTGACCTCTGTGCTGAGTCCATCTCTCCATCGTGCTGTAGCCATGAAGAGAGCCAGCCCACTGCGAACGCTCTACGATCTGGATAAGATTGACTTGCAGTGTTTTGTCTAAGTGACTACTGCCCGTCACAACCCAACTGCGCTCTGAGTGCTGAAAAATGCCCTTGATTTTGTCGCGTGTGAGCGCTTCAGAGGAATTTAGTTTCGCGGCTGACTCTAAACAAGGTTGCGGAACCTCAAAGACAAGCTTCTCCGGTTTGACTGATGGCTTTTTAGCTTTCGGACCTTCCGCAGGTTCTACTGGAGTCAATAGGGCGATCGGGTAGGAATCGACCCCTAGATGTTGATACTTGCCTACATAAACGACAAGTACCCGTGAAGCATCTGTAGGGTCTGTTTTCTTGACCTTGACCTGATAGCCGTTAGGCGTTGTACAAACCCTGCCTCTGCCTATCCGAGGTCTGACTACAGTTTTCTCCTGATCTGCAAAGAGGTTTTTTAACTCGTCAGTAGAAATTCGAGTGCTGATAGTCGTGCTGTTCTGGTCACAATTCAACACACAGCGGTCGAATGGCAGGTCGATCGACACAAACTTGAAAAGCTTGCCCTTGAGCATCACCGTCTGCCCAAGTCGCTTGATTAAAGCTTGATCCGGTTGTGCTTTGCCTGGAGAAGGTTTACGTTTTGCCTTTGGTTGAACTGGAGAGGGATTTTCAAGCCAAAACCGTTCAACCGCTGGCAACAATCCTTGTTGCCATCCTGCCAGGGTCTTATGAAGTGATTCCACTTTCCACCTCGCATTGCTTCCAGGCTTCCAAGGCGATCGCCTGAAGAGACTTGTATCTAGGGCTGGGAATTTCAGGCGACAGCTTTTTTTGGTGGCGACACCACCGGAAGTTTGCCCCTGGCGTTGACAGATAAATTTGAGATCCGTCTTTCTGTACAGAACAGCCGGGTTGCCGATCTGAGATCGCAAAACAGAGCCGTTCGTAAAAAGTTGAAATCCGGCGTAGCTGCCACGATGGACCAGAAAATCGAAGAACCCCATCTTTAAACAAAACGACTGGATACAACCCTGCTCGATCTGCCATCGCACGGTGTGAAACAACCACACCAAACTGAGTATGAGGTTCGTAAAAATGGCAGACTTCTGCCCCAATCGGAAATTTTTTAACCAAGTCCCCGTGGGGCGTTTCAAAATTTGACATAACCATTCCTTTGAATTGGACGATTTTCCTGAATTCACTTCATTCGCCAAGAATTGACTAACAAGTCGCGATCAAGGAGGGGGTGTTGGGTGCTGGCAATCGCCAAAATCCCTTAAACTTTCGTTACAAACCGAGCCTTTTTTAGTTGGGGAGGCTATTTGAAAGGGACTTGAGAGGGAAGGTGATTCAGTCCTACCACCCTTCATTAATCTCTCCCAGGTCGGTAATTTCCCGTCATCATTGACTTTCGGCGTTTCGGACGAACCCTCGGATTGTCTGGTTGAATCCTCTGAAACTCCGACTGCTATTGGTATTACCGGGCGACAGCCTGTTTTCCATAACTCTTGATTTTCCTCTTTGTAGAGGGTTCTCAGGCTTACCCCAGCTTCACGGATCAGCAGGTTTGCCCGTTCTGTGATTCCTGTCGGGAATCGACCCTCGGCTTCTAAACGCCTCACGGCTGATTTAATCCGCTCCCTTGAGTCGTTGGAACGGCTCAAGTTGAATGAAACTACGGTGTTAGCCGCATCTTCTACTCTGAAAATCTGCCCCTGACGGGTGGGTTCATCTCCTAGACACCAGTAGTACCTCTGGGCGGCTTTTGCCCAAGCGTTGGCGCGTTTGGCGAGGTTTTCTTGATGACCGCACCACTCCTCGAACCCTGGAGCGTTTAGCGCTGTGGTTTCGACATATTCCGCTAGGGCATCATCCTTGTATTTCAGGAAGACAAGCCCATAGCAAGCGATCGTCTTGAGTAAATGATTGGTTTGCCCGTGGTCTGTCCAACCCTCTTCGATTTCTCGCTTCAAGTCGGCTTCCCACTCAGTCACGATCTCCCGGTTTTTCGTGTTCCGTTTCTTTTTGCTCAACCGAGCTTGGGCGATCGCCTGACGCAATAAATCCATGTCTTGGGAGCTTGCAGCGACTTCCCAGCGCTGGAAGAACTCTCTTAGCCCGTTGTAGCCATCCCCATAGGCTTCGGGCTGACAGTCGCCATCCAACAGGCAAGAGCCTGACGCAGGCTGGAGAGGCAGTCTATGGGCGTTGTACTCGCTAAACGTGCCTGGAATGGCATAGGCTTTGCAATTTGGGAAGACTTCCAGGGTTCCAAGCGCGACCGTCAAGCCCTGAGCTTCCAGGGTTTGCTTGATCGCTGATGCCAGCCCAAATGTCGGCACCTGGACACCAAGGGGAATATACAAATGGAATCCGCCCGAATAGCTGGAGCGGATCAAAATGGTGCGCGTAATGCCAATTGTTTCCAGGGCGTAGCGGATTTCCCGGATTGAGGCAGCGTTGCAATATACGCTCCCGAAATCAATATCGAGCAACGCATAAAAAGTCATATCCCGGAAGCGTACCCCCACCAACCTCGCCGAATCCTGCCACTTCGCCCACAGTGTCCGGGGACGCAGAGGGTGCTTTGTGAGCGTCTCCCAGTCGGGTGATGGCTGGTTTGGGGCAACGATCGCTTGCCACAGGTAAGAGAATACCTGGCAGAGCTTCTGCCCTAGCGGATCTGCTGGATAGGGTTCATAGCCTACCCTGTGGACGATTCGCCCGTCATTTGATATATTATTGGAATCCATTAATTATTCATCTTTGATGAGTGGTGAATTGCATCGCTTCTTTCACTTTTTTGATTAGTGTTGGATTGCATCGATTTAGTGGATTGCGTACTTTTTCTTAATGAGTGTTTTGACCCGCTCATTAATTGGAGTTCACTGCCTGTCTTTTCCTTGAAACTTTCGTTTCAAGGAAATTCTCTAACTGAAGAAAGCGATCGCAAGTCTTGGACGACATAGGGCGATCGCTTTCTTTTTAGATTTGAAGTTTCCTCAATTTTGAGTGCCCTGTCGCTGGTATCGACGGGGTATTTCTTAGTGGACGATTGGTCAGAATTGCCTGAGCGTACGGCGATCTCACGTAGAAGGGCAGGCAGTTTCACGATTCAAACGCCCCCAACATCGAAGAGGCATTCACCCGGTGACGCTTCCCAAGCATTTCAACTTCTTTGCATAAAGCCAGATCTACAAGCTCTGATAGACTTACCCCTTCTAAAGCTGCCAAAATCTTTGCCTGCTTGAAGGTTTCTTCAGTTGTGCTAAAACTTGTGTTTTTTCTTCTGATTCTTGTGCGTTCCATTCGTAACGTAAAAGATACAGCAAAATTATTATGCCTCCCGTAACACATGAGTGTCAATAAGTTATTGACACGTTACAGAGTCGCCCGTTTCTATGGTGATACGGCACTATGTTCTCTATTCATGTAAATGTCGAAAACTCTATACACCGACAAAGGGCTTGTAAAGCTTGCAGCTATTGTTAGGCAGGCAAGAGGGAGTTTGAGTTTTAGAAAATTTGAGGACTTAACGGATGTCTCCCATGCCACAATTCGGAGACTAGAAAATCATGAAGTTAAAAATCCAGAAGACTCAACGCTAATGCAGATTGCCACACACACTCCTTATTCCTATGAAGAGTTGAAAGCAATTGCTCAAGAACGCAATACAAACAAAATTAGAAATTATTTAGTAGCCGAAGATATTTTTCCCAGCACAAATGAATTGCCAGAGAAAGAAGCAGCACGGTTAGCTCAGATGATTGTTGGGCGACTAGCAGGAATCTAAAACAATCTGCATTGTGAGTTTCTGATGAATTCATAAATGCCAATGGGCATACTAAGTCAAGTTTATTAACCCACTACCAACCATGACCCTGAACCGCATTTTCCTCTGTGGGCTTACTTTGCTGACCCTACTCTCTGGATGTAGCCAACCCAGTAGTCAATCCACTGACTCCACCCTTAGCCAACCAAGCCCACCAGAAAAACCCAAGAAAGAGTATCCGCAAATCCTGGAACTAACCTACAAAATTTGTGGCTCTGTTAAAAAAGGGTCTGAGGAATGCGTAGAATCAAAAAGCGAGAAAGGAACGGCTTACAAAGCCTACTTTTTTGGACCTGTAACGGACGTAAAGCTGGTTGATGTCACTGAGCCTTACCATATGGATTCTGTGAAGTATGAACTTGCAGTGCAGTCAAAAGGGTGTGCAATGGAAGGTGCCACTCCGCGAACAGAAGCCCCATACTTGTCGAGTATCCTCTTTTTCACTCAGCAAACCCATCAGGACAGAGAGCAAAATCCATTGCCAGAGCCAAAACTCATCAAGTGGGAAGCAAAGCCTGTCCCAGAGAAAGAGGTAGAAGGCGTAATGAACCCCAACCCCGTTTTCTCCCACGACAATTCCTCAACGCTCGAAAAATGCATTCCCTACGCTGGGATACCAACGAGAAAATAGTTTTAGCTACACTTTCAATTAAGCTCCTTATTTGACACCAACTGTCGTAAATCCTCGGATATCCAATCACAAAACTTACAGCCAAAAACGTCTTTTCTTGATCCAATCCAGCCAACATGAACAGTTGCATATTTCCGCTGGCACTTCGGGCATCGTGTTCGCGTAGCTAGTCGCATGGCGGCTTTCTCCATAGAGGCAATCAGCTTAAAAGAAGCTTCAAGGGGGCAATTACATATTGGAGATCGCTTTTCCGTGGTAAGTTTCGCGTTGGCGTTTTAGCCTTGCGGAGCAACATCGCTTTCTTCTATTTGCCGAGCAATTCAGAAATAAATTGACGGACTAAAGCGCGATCGCTCTGAGTCATCTGCGTGTAACAACTGGATTGGACTGGCAGATCCGCACAAGACGCAATCCGCCACAGGCAGTCATCTGCGTTGTATCTGCCAGATTTGAGCTTGGCAATTTGACCATTGACATAATTGCGACTTGACTCTGGAAAATCAGCTAGGGCACCCTTCAACGCTGTTTGTGACATCAATCAATCTCCTGTTTGGTAAGTTTCGCGTTGGCGTTAGCCTTGCGGAGCAATATCGCTCTTTTGATTAGCTGGATAAGGCTTCTAGGGCTTACTGGATGCCTTCTATGTCAGAAAGCAACCGCTCTAAGCGTTCATGTTGGGCACGGGATAGCAACCGACTGGTGATAGGTCTGGCGAGGACATAGCGAATTTCTGAGTGAGCTTCAAATAAGGTTTCGGCTATCTCAAGGCGTGGATCGGTGTGTGTTGCAGGTTTCATGGGGTTGTTTTTGGGTATGAAGTTTTTAACGATCAAGAATTATTAGAATTAGCTGTAGCGAGAGATAAAAGCCGTCCCGACTTCTATATAGGAGTGGAAGGGATCTTGTCGTCCAACCATCCCTATAATTGTTTTCCCGATCAAGGTCGCCCATCCTTCGCTGTCGTCGTCTTCAAAATTGTCTCGTAGTGCCCCGATCCACTCAGGAATATCACCGGAGGCAAAGCCGGGGGCGTGTTCTTGGAGTAGTGTGCTGTAGCGGTCAAAAAGATTGAGTGTATTCATAAGAACCTCTTGATACGTTTGGAAACCTTGCCCCTTTAAATCAAAACGAACTAGCAGCTTTAAGATGCCTACATCTAAGTGAGTTTCACGAGATTCTCTTGACATTCACCTGAGACAAGAGTATCACAACATCACAACATCACAACATCACAACATCGCGATTTCAAAAAATCGTACATATCCGAGTAGACGTGCGAACATGAAAACACAATTGCAAATGCTGAAAAATGGCGACTAAGCGAAATGACCCCAACTACTCGCAAGTAACAGGACAAATTCCGAAAGAGTTGTCCTTAATGTTTCGCTTCGCTTGTACAGCGAAAGGATTAGATTTGTCTGAAGGATTGGAAGCTTCAATAACGAAATGGCTTGAGCTTGAGGGTGTGGAGGTTGTTGGCAAAACAGTTTCAACAGATCAGCCAAGAATGCTCTAGCTGTGGAACGGTTTTAGATCGCGACCATAATGCCGCCAGGAATATCCTCAGTCGAGGATTAAGTATCGTATCGCCAAAATTCACACCGACTACAGGCTTTTGAATGACTGGGGCAACGGCTTGAGGGGTTGGCTGCGACCGCCTCGCCTTCTTCATCGCTTTGATGACAATGCCGGGATCAAGATGTTCTCCTTTGTAGAGCAGCATCCAATGCAGGTGTGGACCAGTCACGCCACCCGTTGCGCCAACCTTGCCGATCAGTTGCCCAGTCTTCACTTTGCCGGGTGCAATTAATATCTCCGATAGGTGGCAATAGTAATGCTCCCAATCGCCAGAAGTGACGTGAATATAGTTGCCGCAGCCATCACCCGCGCTTTCGGGCACCACTTCTGCGTCCCCATTCCACCAAACATAGACCGGAGCGCCCATCTCGCCCACAATATCCAGCCCTTTGTGAAAGCTGGAACATCCAGCGCAAGGAGCAGGTCGATTTCCGAAAGGCGAAGTGTATTGGTGAAAATCTTTGGTCGCAATTGGGAAGCTGGCAAATCTGAGGGCATCCGATTGATCACCTGAAAATGCCACATCTTGGATTTGTTTGATCGGCGGTGCTTGGCAAGCCCAAACTAGGTTGTCTTTGCAGGTGGATGGATAGAAGAAGACAGGGATGCAAAACAGGGCGATCGCGGTGGCTCCTAACCAGCCCCACTTCCAGTTAAGTTTGGCGGAGCGTTTCTTGAATCCAATATCGCTCGGAGTCCAGGAGTCTTGGGCAGACGGTGTATGCCAGCCAGTCGCAGGTTTCTTCGTTGCCATGATCGTTCACATAAGAGGTCAGAATATTTCGTAAGAGATCGGGGTCGCGATCGCACACGGCTAGCAGCAGCAAAGCGACCCCGATCTCGTTGAGTGGCTGCATGGATACCAGTTCCAACAAATTTCGCTCCTCAATCGTGATGTCATCAGGGATGCCATCAAACGAGGTGTCATCCAGCCACATTTGATCGCTGAGTTTGTCAATCCGTCGATAGCCGATCGCTAGCAAACCCATAAGGCAAAGCTGTAGCGCGACCACAGGCACCCAGACGCTATCAGCAACAAACAGGGTGAGGCTAGCGACCGCGATCGCCGTTGCACACCCAGCCCAGCCATAGAGAATAACCAAACTCCATTTCACAATTTTTAGCCTGGATGATCTTTGCTGATGCCTTTGCCAAACCGTTTGACGGGTTTAATGCTTGCGGCAGCACCAAACGGTGAAAGCTGCGGAAACACCTGTTCAGCCGTTTGGTGCTTAAGAATTAAGCACCAAACATCAGGCTTGCCGTAATACTGGCAGCTCTTGCCTACCGATGTGGGCGGCAGTTGGGTAGCCAGTTGCGCTAACTGGCTACGCTGCTCCGCAGTCAGCAATGTCTGATCAACCATGACCATTTTGAGTGCATCCGGGTCGGCGACAGCGGTAGCCGTTTTAGGAATAGTTGATTGGCTCACCGGGGCAACTTGCCCGGATTCGCCTACATGGAAGGTTGCCAGTTCAAGCTGGGGGCTTGCGGTTTTGAGTTCTAAGTTTTGAGCTTGGGCAGTGGGTCTGGTGAGGGTGAAGGCGGTTGCGGAGATCGCGGATAGCGCTAGAACACAGCCTGCGATCGCAGATATCCCAACACCTGATCGCTTCACCACAAACCGATTGCCATGCAAATGATTTAGTTGTTGGCAGGCGGAAGCGGCGAGGTGCTGCACCCTCCAGGTCAATGGTGTTTTCGTGGTTAATGTTAGTGGGCTGCGATCTCCCACATATTGCCCGGTTCGCCGATCTTGGATCATATATCTCATTGGTTTGCCTCTGCGACTATCTATTGAGAGATGGAAGACTGTTGTGCAATTTCAGCCTGCAATTTTTCGCGCCGCTTGCTTTTCTATCAAAAGTTGTTGTGCCTGATTTTCTTGATCGGCGTAATCTCTGACAGTTTTTTGAGCTTCAGGGCTAGCCTTGATCTCGCTAAGTCCTTGCTGAAGTTCATCTATTGGAGCCACGCGATCGCCTTTAGAAATGTCAGTCATTGTGTTTGCCTTTAGTTAGTTGTTTACTGGGGCGACGCGATCGCCGCGACTTGATCTGTCAGGAGTCCGCGCTACTCCTTCGCCCTGTTGGAAAACTTTTGGGGTGAGAATAAACCCCACGGGCGCTGGATCATTGCCACCGCCGATCGCAATACCCTCGTGCCGCTGCATCGCCTGCACTATCATGTGCATTCGGCGGTCTTGATCCTTGCCAATCGAAATATCCTTACCCAAATCGTCATAAGCACGGAGTCCTGCGGCATCCCATCCCCCCTTAGCAGGATTCCAAAAACTCCACTTCCGGGCTTCCCAGGCGATGCGGTACTCACTCCACTTCCCAGCCGCACCTTTCTTTCGCATCTCGACTAATCGTTCAACAAAGCCACCCGCTTCGGTGACGGCAAGAGGTGCTTGGTTAATCAGGTCAATCAAGATCCATAGCTCCCAGTAAGTCAGGCGAATCCCGGCTTGCTTGCACTGAGGCAGTGCTGTGTTTTTGATATGAGCAACAATCTTGGCGAACTGCTGCTGGCTGCTTTGTTCGGCAGTTAGCCCTTCTCCAAACTGATAGGAGAAACTGCCCTTATTCCACACCCCGTTTCCCGGATCGGTATGCCCTTCATACAAGCTCGTTTTACCTCCGTCCACCGATCTCGTCCCTTCAGCCGCGCCAACATAATATGCTGGAAGCGACTCTTCAATATTGCCCACCGAAAACTTGTCGATGTAAGCGACCACCTCGGCTTCAGTCATCTCCTTGCTGGAGGCGATCGCCGATTGTGTTTTTGGCTGCACTGCAACAGTCTTTGGCTGATTGACTGCAACTTTAGGCTGCACAATCGCTTGGCTCATTGCTTGAGTAATCACAGGTTTTTGCCAGGGCAGCGCTTTGATGCAAAGCACGAACCCGGACGACAATCCAGCGCAGCAGGCGATGATTTGGGCTTGGCTCATTGGGGGTGTATAAGGCACTCTCATCGAGAACCTCCCGCCGCCATGATTTTTTCAGCCGCCGAGATCGCGGTTGCAATCGGCACCGTATAGGCAAGCCCTTTTGCCTGTTTGTCAATTGCCCGATTCACGCCCACCACCTGCCCTTGAGTATCCAGCAGCGGACCTCCGGAGTTGCCAGGATTGAGATTGATATCCACTTGGATCATCGGGTCTGCCACTCCGGAAACTTGGCGACTGGGCTTAGCAATGCTGCCCCGGCTGGCACTGCCTGAGTACCCGTAGGGATTGCCCATCGCCACCACCCATTCACCTTGGCGCAAGCTCTGGGTGCGAAGTGGCAAGGGCGCTAGCTGCACATCCAGCAGCAACACCGCAATATCTGTATTTGGATCGATTCCTTTAACTGTTGCCGTCACAGGTTGCCCGATTGCCGTTACGCCCTGGAGCGCGGTCGCCCCTTCCACGACATGGGCGTTGGTCAGTGCCACGATCGCGCCGCTTGGTAATTGCACAACAAACGCTGTGCCCAATTCGCGATTTGAGCGAATCATCATCACCGATGGACTCGATCGCTCCAACACATCAGGTATGGTGTCGATAGGCGCGGGTTGCCCTACCTGCAACGCGACAGTTTGCATCTGGGTTGCTGGCTGGCTTGGTGGCGTAATCTTTGCCGTGATCGCTACAGTGTCATTCCAGCGCACGGTCGCGATCGCGGCGATCGTTAATATCGGCATCCATATTGGAAATTTCATCAGACCCAACCCTTCTGTCTTGCAGTTTGCTCAAGTTCTGCGATCGCTTTGCGGCTGGTCTCACGAGCGCTTCTACTAATCGCTCTCCGTCGAGCATCAAGCGGAGCGACTGCTTCAAGATCCGCGACTCGCTCCCAGTTGCCCAATTGCCAAGCCTGAAATTTCATCTTGTCAATATGGGCGACTCCTGCTGCTCCAGAGTTGATCACTGGATCGGGGGCATAGAATCGAGGACCCGTTAACTCCACCAAAATGTGATCCTCACTCGCCCCGTGATTCCTTAAGTTGATCAACCGTTGCCACTTTAGATACGATGGGTCAGCGGCTTCGGCGATCTCGGAATCCCACAGATCAGGCTTTTCAATGTCGATATTGATTCGCAAGCTAGGGACTTCTGGCGAGGAGTGATCGCCCTCCTCACGGCTGAAATTTCTCGTAATCCTTGGCTGTAGATGTCCATAGGTTTTCCTCAGCATCTTTTCAATTTTTTTTAACAGGTCTTTTCCTAAAAAAGCGATCAAGCCACGCCGCCTCTCGTGTCCTAGCTTGGTAGTCCAAATGTCGCCTTCACCTGCGGCATACCAATTCCCTTTCACGTTCGTGACATGCTCAGCAGCGTTGGCGGAAGACTGCATCACCCATCGAGCGACGCAGAGATTACGGATTTCCATCGGCAGAGATTTTTGGTTGGGGGTATGGGCAGTGATCACCGCGTGAACTCCATCTGCCCGTCCTTTCCGTAAAATTTTTGCCAGCAATTCAAAGAAATTTTCACGCCAAACTTCATACTCCTTCGGCTCCATCTCCTCTTCCGCCGATTCAATCAATGAGTCAATTTCATCGATAAAAATTAGCCAGAAAGGGAGTAGGCTTGGATCGTGGTTTGATATATCAGCGCCATTATTTCTTTTATGATTTGCCGCAATCCATTTGTTGTATTCGTAGATATCCTCAACCACGCCGCCGCCCTCGACACGCTTAAAAGCGGCATCTCGCCATTTGATTTCGGCAAGCGCCATCCTCAGCGCTTGCATTGCCACCAAGCCGTTGATAATCACCTTGCCATCCCACAGATGCGGCAAGCCCTCTAGGTGCGCCAGGGTTTTCCCTTCACGCGGGTCGATCGCGATCAGGCAGAGGAGGTTCGGGTGATACCGAAGCAGCAGATCAGTGGTTGCGACTTTACACAGGTTGCTTTTGCCGCTTTCTGGCGCTCCAGCGACAACCACATTTCGCTTGAGTGCCTGATCGATCACCTCTCCATTCAAAAATTTGCCCACCCGCATTGTTAGCGGCTCAAATGCGTTAGCCGCTCGAATACTTTGATCTGCGGGTAGTAGCTCCTGGTAGGAGATGTTGCCCCGGCTCGATTCTGGCAAGGGGATCGCCATTTCAAATTTGCCGCCGCCAATCATCTCAAGCTCAATTCCGTGGCTTTGGCGAAACCCATGCAGAATGCATAAGATCGCGTTGCGGATCTTTTTGTTGTCGATCAGGGTCTCAAAGTTTATGCATTCCTTCGGTCCTGCCTGAAATATCAACTTGACAACCCGCAGCGGCACCCCGCTCTGCCCTTCATATTGCACATTTAAATTGCCTAAAAATTCAGAACGATAGGCAGCCGCGATCGCGGCTCCTAATCGATCCAGCCGCTGATCAAATTCAACTTCTTGCCCCTTGCGGCGATCTAACGAAAATTTAGGCAGATTCATCAGCACATCGGCAACTTCAGCACCCGATGCCGCCTGAATTGGCGCAGGCTCTGGCATTGTCAACGCCGTTGGCGCAGGTGCTGGTTTCGTAGGAGCAGGGGCTGACATAGGCAATGCATTTATAGGGGTCGGTGGAGATGGCATCGGCAAGGCTTGCAGCGATCGCAGCACTGCTTCAGCCACCGCTTTTTGCATCAACTCGCCAATTTCGCGGTGTTGCACCCAAGTCTTAGCCAAATTGATCCAATACTGGTGTTCGGGCGTTTGCTTAGAGTAGTGGAATGCCTTGTGATACATACACCAAACCACATCAAGCTGCGCCCTTTCTGTTGGATAGGCATAGCGAGTTGGCAGAAGTTGATCAACCAAAATGGGTAGGTTTTTCCGAAACTCTGCTTCTGTACCTGCCAGCCACCCAAAAATGACATCTTGCAATGCCTTTTGTGGGGGCGAAATGTTTGGAATCACCTGATTGACCAGTGAAGGCAGCATGGCTTAAAGCTTGGGGATAGGGGCAAGTTGAGGCTGAACCATTGGGGTTGCGAAAGGCGCAGGAACCTGTGGCTGTGAAGTCGGGGCACGATTTGCAGTGGCTATCCAAAACACATAGCCAACGCCAAGTGATAGTGCGAGATTGCGCCAGCACTTGGCAAACTGCCGCACTTTAGGATCGATGGGAATATCGCCAATAATTGAAAGAATCAATCCCATTCCGCCTAAGCCGCCGATCACGATCAGGGGGCTAATAGGAATCATGGAGCTTGCGATCGCAGCAGTGGAACTGGTTGCCAGAGATGTCAAGCCGATGTATTTCCAGTGGGAAATCGTCACGCTGCCTGGAATCCCCCGAAACTCTG
This sequence comes from Synechococcales cyanobacterium PMM_0083, assembly GCA_949127665.1. Taxonomy (GTDB): domain Bacteria; phylum Cyanobacteriota; class Cyanobacteriia; order Leptolyngbyales; family Leptolyngbyaceae; genus ULC077BIN1. The sequence continues at coordinate 1,338 of CASBQE010000275.1, read as the reverse complement.
CTAAAGCTCCGGGCGGGTCGTCTTGTGTGTCAGCTTCTTCCGGCTGAAAGTTTTGTAATAGGCTCTGTGCCCAATTCGTGATCGATTGCTTCGGGGCTTGATTCCTGCCTTGTGGTTCTGGCTGAGGCGGCTCAGCCGGGATGTCTGCCGTAGTCGGCTGATGATAGGTTGTCGGGAATTGGTGCGGCTGGTGGCTCCGGGGACTCTGTTGCGCTTGAGTGCGATTGACGGGCGGAGTTCTGGAATGCCTTTGAGGCTGGGGTTCTAGAACTTGATCTGGCACTTCTATACTGTCAGCCATTGCGCCCCAACGAGCCATATCATCCATAATCGCAGCCTGATCGAGTTGAGTTGTCATAGGTTTGCAGGGGGGGGGGGAACTTCGGGCGGTGCTTGAATAGTGTTGCCGCTGGGCGGTGGTGCCATTCGCTTGATGGGAACAGGGGCGACAAGCTTGGGCATGGGACTAGGAGTTGCTGGAGCGAGTTGAGCGGGGACAGGGGCAACAGTCGGGGTAGGCTTTTTCGCCAAAAAATCGTATCCAAACCAGAGGATGCTACCCACGCCGCTTGACACCACAAGCCCCACGCCGAAGGACGTGGCAAGCTTCCTGACCTTTCCCCAGAGAGGATGCTGCAACTGAGTTGGCTCTGCCGCACCCCACGCATCGTCAATTTCTGGCTCGTATTTCCAGTCCCCGGAGCCATCCCAAGTCAGGTTTTGAGTGGGCTGAGGATGCTGCTGAGGGATTGGGATGGTAGGAGTCGGTTGAATGGGCGGTGAGGAGTATGACGGCTCTGGGTAAGCCCACGACTCAACCGTTTGCGGTCGTTGCACTGGGACTTGGGGGTGGGGTTCTCGTGCGGGCGGCAGTTGCAATATAGGCGGTGGCGCTGCAAACACAGGCTGCTGCATGGGCGGCAGAGCGTTTGGCTGCAAGGTTGCTGCTAGCCGAACTCGATCTTCCAGCCGATTTCCTTCTTGAGATGCCAACATGAATCCGCGAAAAGCTTCCACAGCCAGAGGATTGTCCATACAACCCTCCGCTTTAGTGACTGTGCCATCCGAATCTTTTCGATAGAACTTGAAGGTCATGGGTCTTGCCCTTATTACCCGTGATAGCCGTGATCGAATGAATATTCGCCGTCATCCCCAAAGTCAGACGGCACGGAGGCAGTCATCTCTGCCAAGTTGAACGCGACTCCAGCCGAACCGTTCCCATTCTCAGGTCCGTACCTCCCCCGATCTGGGGAGGGTTCAGAGGGGTGTACCTTATTCCCGTTTGTCTGATCATAGGAGGGTGTAGGGGAGGGTACAAATTCTTGGGAGAGATGGTAC
>CASBQE010000274.1 GCA_949127665.1 Synechococcales cyanobacterium PMM_0083 | reverse complement strand
GAAGAGCGCAATCGCCTTGTGTTAAGCCATCGTCGTGCTCTGGTTGAGCGTAAGATGAACAAGCTTGAAGTAGGCGAAGTGGTAATCGGAACCGTGCGCGGGATCAAGCCATATGGTGCGTTTATTGATATTGGTGGTGTCAGCGGGTTGCTGCATATTTCAGAGATCTCTCATGATCATATTGATACGCCTCACAGCGTTTTCAATGTGAATGATGAGCTAAAGGTCATGATTATTGATCTGGATGCTGACCGCGGTCGGATTTCTCTTTCCACTAAACAGCTTGAGCCAGAACCGGGCGACATGGTGAAAAATCCTCAGGTCGTCTATGACATGGCTGAGGAGATGGCAGTGAAATATCGCGAACAGATTCTGGCAAAGCAGCAGGGAATTTTGACTGAAGAGGCTTCCCAAGGCGCGGAGGAAGAGGTTCCTAGTGCAATGGAAGAAGCAGAAATTCCTGATGCAATGGAAGAAGCAGAGATTCCTGAGGCAGTGGAAGAAGCAGAAATTCCTGATGCAGTGGAGGAAGCGATTCCCGCCGTTATTGAGACAGAAATTACTGCAATAGAAGAAGAGGTTCCTTCACCCGCAGAGGAAGAAATTCCTGCTGTGCCGACCGAAATCGAGGAAGTCTCTGTCGCTACTGAAGGATAGTTTTGTAGTTGTTGAAGACTACGGTTAATTCGTTTTTTAAGAAGAGGTGTTTTTCCTCTTCTTTTTTTTTCAGTGCTGCCTAACGAGAACTTTATGACCCTAATTCAGTGTGGCACAGTGTCCTTTGAAAACATTGAAGCCGTTATCTTTGATAAAGACGGGACGTTGGCGAATTCTCACATTTTTTTGCGGAATTTAGCTCAAAAGCGCGCTCGGCTGATCGATGCTCAAATTCCTGGAGTTCAGGAGCCGTTGCTAATGGCATTTGGAGTAGAGAGCGATCGCATTAATCCGGCTGGCTTAATGGCAGTAGGAACTCGTTTGGAAAACGAAATTGCAGCAGCAGCCTATGTGGCTGAGACGGGGCGAGATTGGATGGAAGCGCTGAGTATTGTCCGATCCGCCTTTGTGGAAGCAGATCGAGTCTTTCACCGCAAAGCAGACAGCACTCCGCTTTACACAGGGGCAAAGGAGTTGATGCAAGCGATCGCCCAAGCAAATCTCAAAATCGGCATTCTATCTTCAGATAGCACTGCGAACGTGCAAGATTTCGTGGATAAATATGAGTTAAACACTTTCGTTCAACTCGCCATGGGAACCGATACTGGCTTGAGTAAGCCGAGTCCAGAACTGCTTCGACAAGCTTGTGTGGCTTTAAACGTGTTACCTAAACGCGCGATCGTCATTGGAGACTCTGCGGCTGATATGGAAATGGCTTGCGCCGCAAACGCTGGTGGCTGTATTGGCGTGATGTGGGAACCCATTAATCCAGCCTCTCTTAAACAAGCAGATGCTTTAGCGCAGACCTTCGCAGCGATTCAAGTTGTTACAATCTAGCAACCTCTGAGTAGGATTATTGAGTTCTCCATATCAGGATTCTTCTCCAACTTTTAACCTTCGCTTTATCCAAGTCCCTACAAATGCTATGATCCGCTGAAGTCTCATGATTGTGTATTTTTGCAGATGAATTAGGCATAAAGCCTGATTGACTAGTGGATTATTTGCAAGCTTTTTTTAACATTCAGTTTTGTTTATTAACTCTAGTGTGAAGAGAGGAGTTGTCCTTGGCTCGTCGTTACCTTTTTACGTCCGAATCTGTTACTGAAGGTCATCCTGACAAGATTTGCGACCAAATTTCAGACACTATTCTAGATGCCTTGTTAGCCCAAGACCCAATGAGCAGAGTTGCTGCGGAAGTTGTGGTAAACACCGGGCTAGTCTTGATTACAGGTGAAATCACCTCCAAGGCGAAAGTGAATTACATCGATATTACGCGCCAGAAAATTGCTGAGATTGGCTATAACGGGATGGATAATGGCTTCTGTGCCAATAGCTGTTCGGTTTTAGTCGCGTTAGATGACCAATCTGCTGATATTGCTCAGGGGGTCAACACGGCTCAGGAAGCACGCGAGTTATCCAATGATGAACTGGATAGCATTGGCGCTGGCGATCAGGGCATTATGTTTGGGTTTGCTTGTAACGAAACGCCTGAATTGATGCCTATGCCGATTTCCTTAGCGCACCGCATTTCCCGGAAACTGGCGGCTGTGCGTAAGACAGGGCAACTTGCTTACCTGCGTCCTGATGGCAAAACTCAGGTGACTGTTGCTTATGAGGATAATCGCCCCATTGGCATTGACACCATTTTGGTTTCTACCCAACACGCTTCAGAAATCGGCAGCATTACCGATAATGAAAAAATTCAGGCGAAGATCAAAGCCGATTTGTGGGAATCCGTTGTTCAGCCTGTATTCGCAGACATTGCCGTTAAGCCGGATGACAAGACTCGCTTTTTGGTAAATCCAACCGGAAAATTTGTGATTGGCGGTCCTCAAGGGGATGCGGGGCTAACCGGTCGCAAAATTATTGTGGATACTTACGGTGGCTATTCTCGTCATGGGGGCGGTGCATTCTCTGGCAAAGATCCCACAAAGGTCGATCGCAGTGCGGCTTATGCTTGCCGACATGTGGCGAAAAATATTGTGGCGGCTGGTTTGGCAGATAAATGTGAAGTTCAGCTTAGCTATGCGATCGGGGTGGCGCGTCCCGTTAGCATCATGATCGACACCTTTGGTACGGGCAAAATTGACGACGATCGCCTGCTGGAATTGGTGCAAAAACACTTTGAGCTTCGTCCTGCTGGCATCATCCAAACCTTCAACCTGTGTAAGTTACCTGCTGAACGCGGCGGTCGCTTTTACCAGGAGATCGCGGCATACGGTCATTTAGGACGGACTGACCTTGACCTACCCTGGGAGCAAACCGACAAAGCCGCTTTACTGAAAGAGGAAGCGACTCACATTTACTCAATGGTATAAAACGCGATCGCGTAGCCTAGAATCAACTTATTTTTGGCGGCAGGTGATGTTCATCTGTCGCTTTTTCCATAGAGCAACAGATGACTATCATAGAGAGACTACTCAAAACATAAGTATGGTCAGCGCAAAAACTTCAGCTTCTCCGACCCTTCAAGTCCCCCTCGCCGAAAAGCGCGT
>CASBQE010000273.1 GCA_949127665.1 Synechococcales cyanobacterium PMM_0083 | reverse complement strand
TGCCAGAAGTGCTAAACCGTTATCAACCCTTTTGGCAACGGTCTGAAACCTTGCCTAAATGGGACATTATGATTCTCCCTGATTGATGGGGTTCTATTTATTTGCAGATCCCTAAGCTGAGTTAGGTTTTCCAGAAGCTAAAGATTCAAAAGTGTCAGTACCAAAATATACGCTAGATACAGCAGTTACATGGAACGATTTAACTGACGCAGATTTAGACTTTTTGACTTCAAAGAGCTTTGTATATGAAAAACTATTACTTGATGCAATCCATGCTTATAAAGACAGGGACTATAGAAGATCTCTGCTGTATACCGCTATTTCTATTGAAACACTAGCCGCAACAAAGTTAGATGAGGCATATGAACTTATTACCCATGAGGGAGATCCTGAGAAGATATTAAGATTAGTTTCCTTTTCCCAAAAAGGAGGAGCTTTAATTACTAAAGACCCTGTTTATCAATTACTGCGTAGTAGAAGCAAGTTTCTAGAGCTTCTTCATGAGATACCTTTATATCTTTTTGGAAAGTCTTTACTTGTTGACAACAAGACTTTATACCAAAAAGCTACTAGACTTTATAGTACTCGAAATAAGATAGCGCATTTAGGCGAACCTCATGTTGGAAATCAAACAACATTTGCAATGACTAAAGAAGATGCATTAGAGGCAATAGAATGTGCAATAAATATATTTCAATGGTTTGGGGTATCAACACATTTCCCTATTCCTAAATTATCTTTTGGCACAGGGTATTTACCTTCATAACCTATAAAGGTAGCAGTCAGCAGTTTGATCGGGTAACGAGGGAATTTTCTTCCCCAGTCCTCACAGCGCCCCGTATAAGACCTGCTATCCTCTGTAGTCATTAGAGGTAACAAGCATGATAAACAACACCGCCAAATTGCTAGACGTTGTAGCATTGACCGTTGACCTTCCCCAATACGACTTGTGGCGGGGACAGGTTGGTACGGTAGTTGAAACATTAGCGAATGGCACAGCATTTGAAGTTGAGTTCAGCGATCGCAACGGGCGCACTTATGAGTCTTTAGGGTTGCGTCCAGAGCTAATCATGGTTTTACGTTTTGAGCCAGCATCACCGAATCCAACTGAAATGGTCACAGCGTGAGCAGTCCTACTTTGCTTTGGCTTCTAGGGCTTCCAGGCGACTTTTTAGGTCTTGGTTTTCCTGTTTTAGTTGGTCGAGTTCGGTGCGGAGTTGTTTGACGGCTTTTTCTGATCCGGCGTTTTTTTGGACTTTTTGGACGGCTTCTTCAGCAATGCGACGCACCCGACCATCGGGAGTTTGGTCTGCCAAGCTTTGAAGAATGGCGATCGCTTTTGCGGTTTCCATCTGCCCTAGTGCGTTGGCGACGGAGACTTGGGTGAGGAAGAAGCTTTCTCGCGAGAGTTCTTTGAGGCGATTTAAGATCCGCTCCAGGTTGACGTTGGTTTGTCCACTGGAGATGGCACCGAGGGCGCGAATGGCGGCGAGTCGCAAGGCTTGAGGAATGCCCGGTTCGGTGTAGTCCACAATCATATCCAGTGCTGCTTCTGAGGTTTTCATGTGGCTGAGGGCCGCGATCGCGCCCGATCTCACTACTTCATTCCAGCCTTGTCGCTCCTTTAGCACCGACTTCAGCAGTTTCAAGATTTTTTCTTCTTTCCCATCCATCAAGTTAGCTCCGGCAATACTGCCCAAAGCGCGAATGGCAGCGGCTTCCACGTAATAGCTAGCATCGCCTTTCTCCACAATTGGCTTCAAGGCTTTGTAGCTGTCTGCGGTTTTAATGGTTGCCAAGGCTTCCACCGTGGCGCGACGGACTCTGGCATCGGCATCTTCCAGTCCCACCAGTACTTCTACAAATGCCTGATCCAGCTTGATGGTTGCCAAATTTTTCACCACTTCCACTCGCACTCCCCAAAATGGCTCTTGCTTTAGGGCAACGGCTAAGGCTTTGACGGACTCCAATCCTCCTTTTTTTGTCAGAGCTTCAGCGGCATAGATGCGAGAAACCGGATCGGGATCATGCTGCAACTGGGCTTTGAGTTCGGGAAGCGGATACTCTAGCACCACGGTTTTGAGGGTGGGATTTTTAGCATCAAAGCTGATGAAATCAGGCTTTTGCTCCAACGGGAAGTAGAAGGATTGTTCGCGATCGCACATTCGCACTGTGAAGGATTTGAGGGATGAATTCTCAGTTATGTAACCAAAGGCGATCGCAATTTTCAGGTCAAACAGGTCTTTGCTGTTGCCATCTTTGGCTTGGGTTTGGGTGACGGTGACTTTTGCCAGATTGCTGTCGCCATCCCAGGCGTAGGCAACTTTATAGTCGGGGTGTCCGCCACGAAAGACGTATTGATCGAATAGGAAGAGTAGGTTGCGTCCGGTGGCGGTTTCAATGGCGCGTAGCAGATCCACAGTTTCCACGGTGCTATGGGCGTTGTCGTTGACGAATTGGGCGATCGCCTTCCAAAACAATTCCTCGCCCAACTCTGCCCGAATCATGTGATAGACACAGGCTCCTTTTTCGTAGAGGTGGCGATCGTAGAGTTCGATCGCTTCTCGATATACGTGAGTGACGATGGGGCGACGATAGCGAGACTTGTCTTCTTCTAAATAGTTGCGGGCTTCGTTGAGCAGATAATAGGCGGCATCGTCGGCACCATATTCATGAGCCATCCACATCACCTCAGAATAGGATGCCATCCCTTCTTTCAGCCATGCGTGTGACCAATGTTTGATCACCACCAAATCGCCAAACCACTGATGCGCCAGTTCGTGAGCAACCAAACTTTCGGTATTACGATTGTCGATCGCGGCTCGTTCGTCAATCAGGCAGCGATCGGTCAGCAGCGTCGTGGAAGTGTTTTCCATGCCGCCAAAGATGAAGTCATCGACGCACACCTGAGCATATTTGGGAAACGGGTAAGCGTAGCCATACTTTTCGCTAAAAAACTCAATCATGCGCGGCGTTTTGCCCATGCTGATCCGAGCTTCGGCTTCTTTGCCTTTCTCCACGTAGTAGGTAACGGGTTTGCCATTCCACTCATCTTGCAGTTCGGCAAAATCGCCCACTGCTAGCGTCATCAGATAAGTGGGATGCACCTGTTTTTGCTGCCAATGAAAAATTTTGAAGTCCTTACCCTCTTGAGTTTCCACCAGTTCACCGTTGGAAATGGCAATCAGGTTCTTAGGCACCTGCACCCGAATTTCTGAGGTTGCCAGTTGCCCTGGATAGTCGAAGCAAGGAAACCAAAAGCGGGAGTCTTCATCTTCGCCTTGAGTCCAGACTTGCACGGGCTTGTTGGGATAGTGCTTGTCTGGGGCAATGAAGTACAGTCCGCGCTGGGGTTTTTCTACCCGATAGGCGATCGCCACGTTCACCATTTCTCCAGCTTCCGTTGGCTGGGTTAATTGCACCTGCAACTGCTCCCCGTCATAGTCAAACTTCTGCGGAATTTCAGCCACAGTCACCGCGTTGACGATTAAGTTGACGGCATCAAAAGTGAAGCGATCGATCCCACTGCGGACGGGCTTAATCTGAATGCTGCAAGTTCCTTCATAGCTTTGGTTGGGAATATCTAGGGTCAGGTCTAAAAAAATATGCTCTACCTGTCCTGGGCGATCGGGATTGTAGTGAGGTTTCGCACCAGGTAACTCAAAAGACTGGTGACCGTTATCAGGATTAAGGTGTGAGTGCATGGTGGGGCGAGTAGAGAAATATGATCTAGAAAAATAATTGTAGTCCTTACTCGCTTACCTAGGCTACGTGCTGGATAATGAGTTTAGATATTTACAATTGTTTTATTTGATTTTTTATGACTGCTACTGTTTCCGCACCCAGCCTCGCTTCTCGTTTAGTCAATGGCATCTTGGCGATTAAGCCGATCGCCGCTCTAGCAAAAAATCGCGCTCGTCAAATGATGATCCAACGGGCTGATGATATTGGTGTGCCCTGGCTAGAGGAAGTGGCAACCCTGAGGGCACGAGATTGGAGCGCTGATCTGGCGACGGTGCAAAATCCCGATTTGCAGTATCCCGCTTACTACACAACATCCTTCCACGCCTACGAAGAAGGAAACTTGGGTTGGGAGCCTGCGTTGGAAGTGGAAGTTGCCGCCCATGCTGTTCATGCGCGAATTTGGCAAGAGGGCGACGCAACCGGAGATTCTCGCTTGCGCCAAAGCTACCACGAGGCAATGAAAACCCAGTTGTCAGCACAACCTAAGGATATTGTTGATTTGGGCTGTAGTGTCGGCATGAGTACATTTGCGCTGCAAACTACTTTTCCAGATGCGGCACTGACTGGAGTCGATTTGTCGCCCTATTTTCTAGCGATCGCCCACCACCGCGCCCAGTTGCGATCGCAAGACAAAGCCTACGGAGTTCAAGCCCGTTTTCTTGCCACGCCTCATACACCTTCTACGCCCCATTGGGTTCATGCCGCCGCCGAAGTCACAGGTTTACCTAGCGCTTCCTTTGATTTGGTGTCTACTTGCCTAATGTTTCACGAGTTGCCGCAAACAGCGGCGATCGCGATTTTGCAAGAGGCTCGTCGATTGCTGCGTCCCGGTGGACATTTGGCAATTATGGATATGAATCCCAAATCAGAGATTTATGCCAAAATGCCGCCTTATATTCTGACGCTGCTCAAAAGCACCGAACCTTACCTGGATCAATACTTTGCGTTGGATATCGAACAGGCGATCGTCGATGCTGGCTTCGATCGTCCGACTATTACTTGCAACACGCCCCGCCATCGAACTATTGTCGCCCAAGCGATCGACTAAGAATTATGGACGTTACTGAATTGAGATATGAATGGCAAAATTCTCCTACCAGCAGCAATTTTCTGCCGCACCCTTTCAGCAATTCGATCCCATTGATCATCCGTCGTAGCTTCAAGTAGTTTCATAACTCTCCTGCCACAGTTCCTCGTAGTCTTCTGGGGTCAAAATTAGGGTCATAGAAGTAAGAGCGGTATTCTCAAGGGTTAGCCATCTTTAAAGTTCACTATTGAGAAATAGCATCAGCTTTGGCATAGGCAGTTGTGTTTATAGAGGGCGATCGCCACAGGATAATCCACTAATTTCATTATCATCTTTCCTCCATTTAGCAGTAGAGGTTGAGAGCAAAAAACAAGTCTTTTATCATTCCTATTTTAACAAAAATGCCCGTGTGTTGCCTGTTTCGAGAGATTAACGCGAGGTTGAAAAACATATTCTGTCAGACGGATAACCCATCCTTCTCTTAAGATTGAGGAGTGACTGAACTAGAGCTACCCATTTCTGCAAACACCATGGTACAACTGGCACTCCGACAACTCAGCGTTCCCCCCGGACAAAAAGTTCTGCTCTACGATGTTTCCTGGCAAGAATTTGAGGCGATTTTGGACGAACTCGGAGATCATCGCGGTTCTCGCCTCGCTTATGACAACGGTGTTTTGGAGATTTGGATGCCGCTACCCGAACATGAGTACGACAAAGAGATTATTGGTGATTTGTTGAAAGCCTTGTTAGAAGAATTAGATGTTGAGTTCCTCACGCTTGGATCTACAACGTTCAAAAACAAGCAGATTGGTCAGGGATTAGAACCAGATCAGTGTTTCTACATCAAAAATGAAGCAGCAGTGCGAGGGAAGAAGCGGCTCGACTTAACCGTTGATCCACCACCTGACTTGGCGCTTGAGATTGACATCACTTCTCGCACTCATCCCGATATTTATCAAGCATTGAAAGTACCGGAATTGTGGCAGTTTGATCGCGTTCAATTGCAAATCAAAATTCTACAAGACGGTGAATACCTCCAAGTGAACGAAAGCCCAAATTTTCCTGGAATGCCACTCAAAGAAATCATTCTGCAATTTCTGGAAGACAGTAAAACTGCGGGGCGCAACACCGTTATGAAAGCCTTTCGTCATTGGGCACGCGAACAAAAACCTTTGTAATTCAGCTTTTAGATTTACACTGCGATCGCTTGAAAGGAGCAAAAGCGATCGGCTAAATTGCGCTATAAACACAAAATAAGCCTAAACAGAATGTATGGAGGCGACGATGCGGCTGACTGCCGAGTGTGAAATTTCTTTTGAAGCCAGCGAACCGACTCCCGTTATTTTCATGCTGCGTCCTCGTAGTGGTCAAGGACAGTGGGTCGTGTCTGAGACTTACTTGCTCGAACCTAGCGTTTGCGTCACTGAATACACCGACACCTTTGGTAATTTGTGTCAGCGGTTAGTGGTGCCAATTGGGGCTTTTCGGCTGCATACGACCGCTTGTGTCGAAGCTGCCGATACGATTGACGTGTTTCCAGGTGCGCCGTTTGTCCCGGTTCAGCACTTGCCAGAAGACGTGCTGCGGTTTCTGCTGCCCAGTCGCTATTGCCAATCTGATCAGATGGGCGACTTGGCGCTAGAAATTGTGGGGGATGCAGAGCCAGGGTATAACCAGGTGGAAACCATTCGGCACTGGATTCAAACCCAGGTGGAATACCGCTATGGCACCAGCGATGCCTCCACGTCTGCAATGGATACCGCCCAAAGTCATGTTGGGGTTTGCCGCGATTTTGCCCATTTGGGAATTGCCCTCTGCCGCAGTCTAAATATTCCCGCCCGCATGGTCGTGGGCTATCTCTATCAGCTTGACCCAATGGATCTTCATGCCTGGTTTGAAGCTTATGTGGGCGATCGCGCTGAATCTTCTACAGCGGGTCGCTGGTATACCTTTGATGCCACTCAAAAAGAACCACGCGGCAACCGAATCGCGATCGCTTACGGATGCGATGCCACCGATGTTGCCCTCTCGACCCAGTTTGGAGCGATGCAACTGCTAGAGATGAAGGTAGGAGTAGCAGCTTTAAGGGAAAGGAATAGCGAATGAAGAATGAAAAGAAATAGTTTTATAGGGCACGTCCGCGTAGTGGAAACGTCTTTGAGAAAACTGAGAATAAAGTCAGAAGTCAAACCCTGATCCGACTTCTGACTTTTGAGCTTGACTTCTAGTGGTCTTCCAATGATTAGATGATGGGGGCTTATATCTCTAAAAGCGCTACTTAGAAAGCATTTCGCGAAAACCTTACTCATCAACTATTGTTTGATACACCACTAGCGGCTGATTATCACTAGGATTTTCCAGCTAACTATTTTGGCAAACTACCCACAATTTGGTCTTTCAATTCTCCTAGCTCATGTCCTAATTCTTGGCGAGTTGATGCTTTCAAAAGATATCGATAGACAAACCAGACACTATACCCAAATCCAACCAACTCAAAAATAGGCGCAAGCAAGGGAATATCATCTACCGCATCAAGCAGTGCCAAAGTCATCTTAACGGCTAAAATTCCGCCAAAAATCAGCCCCAGCGTGACCAAAGGACGACGGTATTCACCAAAAAATTCAGATAGATACTCAGGTAAACCAGCCAAAAACTTGGAGACACGCTCTCCAACCTGATTTAGCTGTTGATTTACGTCGCTAGTGGGTTCGCCAGCGGGCAAAAGCAGAGGCTCGTCGTAAACTGGCAGCACGGTAGGATCAGTAAAATCAGGAGTGCTTGCCATTGGAATTTCAGTGTCTCTAATTTCAGAGTTCATTATTTATTACCTGGAATAACAACCTAGATGTGCCTATTAGGCGAGTTACCACCAAAGCATCAACTGTTTAAGACTACTATTTTGCCTAACTTTTGAATAACTGACATATGCAGTCAGATAGATAAATACTCGATATTCTTGATTCTGTAAACTGTACTTAACAAGTTTCTATGTATTCTTCTTGACGATACTGTTCTGCTCTAAGTTTTGGAGAGGCAAAAACGACCGAAATTTAGCTGAAAAGTTAGAGGTAGTGCTGAGGTGCTAGGGAGTCCTGCGATCGCATAGGTTCACCAAACTCTTGTGTGTTTGCAGTGTAAATTTCTTCTTGAGCATAGTGAATCGATAGGCGAGATGCCCCTACGATGACCCAAGCATCCCAGCAAAGCTGTTCCATATCTTGAAGTAATTGATCGACGATCCAAGGTTCAGCGCAGTGAATAGCCAGTGTATTGTTCTGGTTTAAATGTAGAAAGCACAGCAACAAAGAACGCAAAGAAGAAGACCGAAACCGCTCTATACGTTGCTGCTCAAGGGTGAGTAGATCATTGTGATTAAAGTCTAAAAACATAGGACGATCCTCGGTTCGGAACAATATCTTGATTTAACCGGACTGGAAGAAATGTCCCTACGGTAAAACCTAGGATATTTTTAGTTGGCTTCATCAGCATCTAAGAAAATTTACGCAGGCAATAGTAAATATGCCCAAGTCCAAGATGCACTCAGCATTATGCGTGATCAATCGCAAATCATCAATGATGAATTGTGAAGGGGGAATTGAGAGTTCGTTTTTTGAACCCCGCACTCTCTACCCCGCACTCCGCACTCTTCTACAAGTGAACAGTAAAGGTTGTCCAGCCGTGGCTGCTTTCGACTCGGATAGAGCCACCTAATTCAGTTACGAGCCGCTGCACCAAAGCTAACCCTAAGCCAGTGCCGCCTTGCCTCCAGCGATCGCTATTGGGCACTCGATAAAATCTATCAAAAATTCGAGATAATTCTGTGGCTGGAATTTCCACCTGATTAGCAACCGAAAATACAATGTCAGCAGCGCGATCGCTAGGTAAGGCTATTGGCTCCACGCTTAAAATGATCTCGCCGTTGGGAGGAGTATATTTGCAGGCATTATTCAGCAATTCAGCCAGCACCCGCTCTAAAGTTTGCTGATCAGTAGTAATGGGCGGCAGATTGACTGGAATGCAAATTTGCAAATTTTGCTGGCGATCGTGCGCCCGCGATCGAAAAGGTTCTACCACATGAGCAAGGCACACTTGCAGATTAATTTCTACCGGGTTCAGCAAATAGGCAGACGCTTCTAGCCGTTGCAGATCAAGCAGGTCATTGATCAACCCAATTTCTCGAATGCACTCCGATTGCAAAATATCCAAATACTGCTGTTGTCGCTCTGGACTGTTTATGGTTTTCAGCATGTGGATTGCCATCTTCATGTTAGACATTGGAGTCCGCAGTTCATGAGACACGGTGCTAAGAAAATCATCTTTTAACTGGTTAAGCTCCTCTAGGGCAGTCACTTGTGCCTGGGTTGCTTGGTGTAATCGGGCTTGACGAATCGCGATCGCGCATTGATTTGCCACCTGCTGCACCAGCCGAATTTCCAAGTCTGTAAAGGATTCATCCGCTTGTTTAAACAGCCACAAATCACCCATGACGCTTTGATCATCCACAATGGGGCAGACAAGAGCAGCGTGGACTCCAGCAAGCGGTCGCATACCCGCATCATGAATACGGCAAAACTGAAAATATTGGGCTTGCAAAAGCTGGTTATACAAATGGGCGTGGTCTGCCATCTTAAGGGTGGAGCCTTTAGCCGCCGGGATGTCCGCACGAATATATTCGTAGCGAATGGTAGAAGTTGCTTGCTCTAGATCATAAATGCCTGCATCACACCCAGAGGTTTCTAACCCTAGAACTAGCTCTTGAACGGCATTTTGGAGAATTTGATCTTCGTCTAAGCTGTCGCGTACGGAATCTGTAATCCGCTTTAGCAGTGCTTCGTAGGTTAACGCTTGCTGAAGTTGGGCGGTTCGTTCTCGCACTTGCTCTTCGAGGTTTGCATTAAGTTGACTGACTTGGCGATAAAGCTCGGATTGTTGAATGGCGATCGCCACCTGAATGGCTAGTTGTTCCAATAGCCCTACTTCATAATCTGCCCAAAAGCGTACCGCACTACATTGATGGGCAACTAACATTCCCCATAGTTTATTTCCGTGCAAAATTGGCACCGCTAAAAACGATTGGATTTGCCACTGCTCCATAAAAGCTTGCAGTTCAGGGGATTGCGGCTGTTGATGGTCTACAACAACATGATGCCCCTGACAGTAAGTTAAAGGGCGCTCTCCAAAAGCGGTGTCGTTGATGGTTAAACCCAAAATGGAAGGGTAGATTGGCTGAACTGATTCGGCTATGACAATGCGATCGTCATTATCAAGACCGCGATAAATCACGACTCGGTCTGCCACTAAAAACTGGCGCACTTCTAATACGGTTGTGTTCAAAATTTCGTTTAAGTTTAAAGATTGGCGAATTCGGTGAGAAATACTAGCGGACAACTGCGCCAATCCTGCCATTAATCGTTCTCTCTCTGCCTGCTGCAAGAGGGCTGCTTCTGCCAATTTACGCTCAGTAATGTCTCGTGTGAAGCAGTGATGCCCAATCAACTGGTCATACCAATCGTAGGTAGCCACCATCATGACTTCTTTGTGAAATGTTAAGCCATCTTTACGCATTGCCCGGACTTCTATCTCGCTTTTGCCGTGGGCTAACATGTGCTGATAGCTTACTTCTGCGATCGCAATATCCTCAGAATGCACAGTATCTTGCCAAGCCATCCCAATCATTTCTGCTTGTTCATACCCTAATGCTTCAGCGTAAGCCCGATTCAGGGCAATATATTTCCCTTGGATATCCAAACGAGCGATACCTTCTACAGCATTTCCCAGCGCCGTACTCATTTCTAGGAGTTCGGCTTGGGCGTGTCGCCGCTCAGTCACGTCTACTAAAAAAAGAGACAACCCGTCTGTTGAAGGAAAGACACGCACCTGAAACCAAGTTCGTAGAAACGGATAAAAATCTTCAAAGCTGACTGGAATCTGTTGGGAAAGGGCTTTGTTGCACTCTTTATCTAAAATTGAACCGACAAAATCGGGGAAAGTTTCCCAGAGATTTTGACCTAGCAATTCTTCTTGCGATCGCTGAATGAGTTGTGTCGCTTGGTGATTGAGATAGGTAAAGCACCAGTTGCGATCCAAGGAAACAAAGGCATCCGTAACGCTTCCAAGAATATTCGCAATCTGCCGATTAGCGGCACGTAGGGCTTCTTCTACCCGATTGCGTTCAGTAATATCATGACAGTTGACGACGACTCCCCGAATGGCAGGATCATCGAGCAAACTAGTGGCAACCGCTTCAAACGCACGCCAGCAGCCATCCCGATGCAGCACACGATATTCGATCGCGGCTTGCCCGACTCGTGGATTTTGCACTGCGCTTTGCAAAACTTCCATCACTACGGCAATATCTTCTGGATGCACCAGTTCAGTTGCCGATTTGCCAGCAACATCTTCTAGCCGATAGCCCAACACCCGCTCTGCGGAGGGGCTACAGTAGCGAAAAATGCCCGTTTCATCCAAAATCACAATGATGTCGGTGGCATTTTCAATTAAGGATCGAAAGCGGCGATCGCCCTCTTCCGGCGTAATTTCTGCTAATTCGCGTTCCAACCTGTTCATCTAATCCATCCATTGTTACTGAATCCCCAGCCGTTGGCTAAACAGTT
The DNA here is from genome assembly GCA_949127665.1 of Synechococcales cyanobacterium PMM_0083. Lineage (GTDB taxonomy): Bacteria > Cyanobacteriota > Cyanobacteriia > Leptolyngbyales > Leptolyngbyaceae > ULC077BIN1. The sequence continues at coordinate 1,788 of CASBQE010000273.1, read as the reverse complement.
CCCATGCTGTGATCAATATTCCAAATACAATGCAACCCAGACTCTTTATAGTGGAACTGCTGACTGGATAATGTAATCGTATTTTTGCTGAGCGCTCAAAATTTTTCGGAAGAATATTCGTTAGCTCTAGAAATAATTAATCTCCGATTATAGACTACATTTTATAAAACCCTAATGATTGAGCGTTGTTTGAAACAAAGCAACGCATTCATTCTAAACAGCAATGGGCTGCCAATATTGCCATGCAGCATAGGCAAGGGTCACAATGCCGGTCACAATCGACGATTCATCAACGGCAAACTGGGGATGATGCAACGGATAATTGGGGCGATCGCGAAACCCAACCCCCAACCGAAACATACTCCCCGGCGCGTGTTGCAGATACATCGAAAAATCTTCTGCGCCCAACGACGGCTCTTGAATCATCACAATGCCGCTGTCGCCCCATGCCTCTCTAGCCGATGATTCTAACAGTTGGGTCAACGCTAGATCATTTTGCACAGAAGGCACCCCACGCTGATAGTTCACCTCGTACCGGGCACCGTAAGGCTGGCACACTCCCGCCACAATTCTTTCAATCCAATCTGGCAGAGCGGCACTCGTTTCTGGATGCAGCGATCGCACTGTGCCCAATAGCTTTACCTGATCCGCGATCACATTGGGTGCGCGTCCACCATTAATTTGCCCAATCGTCAACACCACCGGACGCAGTGGGTTTTGGGTGCGGCTAATTGCCTGCTGCAACGTGGTGATCACCTGCGCGGCAATCCAAATTGCATCCACCGCCTCATGCGGACGCGCCCCATGCCCCGACTCGCCCAAAATCGTAATTTCCAAATCATCTGCTGCTGCCGTTAATGCTCCATAGCGAATGCCGACCATCCCCGCTGAAATGGACGGGAAAACGTGCAGCGACAGAATGCCCGCAATTTCCTTCATTGCTCCATCTTGGATCATCCAGTTGGCACCCTGCGCCACTTCTTCCGCTGGTTGAAACAAAAACCGCACGTTCCCCGGCAAAATTTCGCCCAGTTGCGAAAGCACCATTGCCGTGCCCAAACCCACCGTCGCGTGAACATCATGCCCACAGGCGTGCATGATGCCCATTTGCCGGGATGCAAACTCTAGCCCCGTGCGTTCGTGAATGGGCAATGCATCCATATCGGTTCGGATCGCCAGCGATCGCGCACCCCTGTCTTCACCCCATAATTCTCCGATCACTCCAACTTTGCCTACGCCTTCTTTAACCTGCAACCCACACGATGAAAGCACTCCAGCCACATAAGCGGCTGTTTGATGTTCTTGACCACTCAGTTCTGGGTGGCTATGTAAATGGCGACGAATTTCAATAAATCGCGGAGCTAAGTTTGCGGCGAGATCCTTAATCCGAGTCAGCATGAGGCAATGTATTGTGCTTTACTCTCATGATACGAGATGTAAAGGGCGAACGGCGAGGGGTGAGGGGCGAGGGAAAAAAGAATGTGGACAGGGAATGGATGAATAGTAGATAGTGGGCAGGGAGAGCATCCGAGGTGCTAATCCTAGGTTTAAAGAACATATTGGTTTCTTAGAACTATCTTTCCTGATCCTCTCGCCTTTCGCCTCTCGCCTCTCGCTTATGAAAGACAAACATTGGTTCCAGACGGCATTTCAGATTAAAGGGTCTGTAATTCCGTCTATTGCGGGACGCACCATCATCTGCGGTTTGTTTGGAGTGCTGATCTCAGTTTTTAATTACTTCAAGCATCCAGTGGCGCTACCGACCCTTGCCAGTTTGATTCCCAACAT
>CASBQE010000272.1 GCA_949127665.1 Synechococcales cyanobacterium PMM_0083 | reverse complement strand
GGCTCGGAAATGTTCCGTTCCAAAATTGCCTGAGCCTGGTTATAGCTCAATTGATAATCGACTTGGATGGCAGTCGGCTGGATTTCGTACTCAAGCACCTGCCCTTCGGCATCTAGGGTGACTAAAACGGATACGGCTAAGCGCTCTTTGCCGACTAAAAAGGCACACAGGTTGCCACTCAACTGCTGGGGCAGCATGGGCACAATTAAGTCTCCTAAGTAAACGGAGACTCCGCGTTTTTGCGCTTCGCGATCGATGGCTGAATCGGGTTCCACATAGTGAGAGACATCGGCAATATGAACGCCCAATCGCCAATGCCCCGCCTCTGTCTTTTCTAAGGTAATGGCATCATCCATGCTGTCAGGATTGGCTTGCTGAATATCGGACTTGATGGAAATAGTGGTCAAGTCACGTAAATCAAGCCGTTTTTTGAGTTCGGTTTTGGTTACTTTGGTGGGAAGTAGTTTGGCAGCCTCTTGTACGGCTTCAGGAAAATTTAGCAGCAGATCATGTTTGCAGCAGACAATATCTACATCGGATGCATCGGAGTCACCGCCTAATATCCGGGCAACCTTACCGAGGGGTGGCTGTTGACCTAAGGGATAACGTAGAACTTGGATGTGAACCAGTTGGTCGATCGCCTGCTCTAAACTATCCCCATTCAACTGCAAGCGCAGTTCAAATAGGAGGCGATCGTCGAGGGGAACGGCACGAAACCCTTCATCGCCCTGCTTAACTCGCGCCAAAATTGAAGGATTAGACCGTTCTAAAATTAGCTTTACTTCTCCCTCAGGGCTACGGCGACGGCTCCCTTCTTTGGTCACTTTAACCAACACGCGATCGCTGTTCCAAGCGTTGTTTAACTGGCTTTCGCGAATGTAAATATCATCGGCTCCTTCAACATCTTGAATAGCAAAGCAAAACCCTTTGCTAGAGCAACGCAATTTGCCTTCAATTACGCCATCTTCTGATAAGCGACGGTAACGCCCCCGATCTTTTGCCAACACGCCGATTTTTTCCAGGGCATCCAAAGCAATTTGCAGCTTACGAATGCTGATGTCGTCTTTGCAATCCAGTTTCTTTTCTAACGCCTTAGGCGCAACCAGTTTATCGTCTGTAAAGTTTGCCAGCAGGGCTGCGATCGAAAAGTCCATGAAGCGATTGATCCTTGTCCGTGTGATTGCATTCCAATGTTGCTGTTCACCCAGGTCATTTAAGCGTGATTACCTGGGTTGCTTCTCTATCATCACACTTAGGTGAGCAGTACGATAGAGAAATTCGTGATGCGATGAGAGATTAGCATCGCTGCCCTAAGATTTAGAGAGCATCGCAAATCGTTTTTACTATCCAAAGATGGCTGCTAGAAAGACACCGTTCATTGCTTTAGATTAGTCGATTAAGCTATCACAATCTAATAACCTCTGGAAGCGATCGCGCTCTTTCACAATCCTTAATACTTTAATCGATACTTTCGCATTGGGTATGAATTTGTCAGCTTTTGCAACAATTTTGCAACAATCACCACTGCCAATATCTAAGCTGATTTGCGGGTGATTCGATCACAATATTTGCAAGATAATTGAGCTGCGGCTCGAAAGAGTGTAGATGCCAAGAGGCTACAACTTGATTGCAACCAGCGATAGAGAATAGCTGAACACGGTTGCCCACTGGGTTTAACTCAACTTTCTTCAAGTCACCAATGCCTAACCCCGCCGCTTTCAGCATCGCTTCTTTACCAGTCCAATAGTGAAAGAAAGCCTGTTGTTTCGCTTCAACAGAGAGAGCATTGAACATCGCTTGCTCTTGCACAGAAAAGTAACGTTTAATTAGCTGATCGCAATCAGTAATTTCTCGGCAAAATTCTACATCAATTCCGATCGGCTCTAGGGCGATCGCGCAGACAATCACATCCTCAGAATGAGACACGTTAAATTCTAGGTTGGGCAGGAGACTGGCATCAACCCTTGGCTTTCCCTGAGTGCCATACTGAAATTTTATGGACTCAGGATTGCAGTTCAAGTAACGTGCCAAAATCGATCGCAAAATCCCCCGGCTGGCGATCGCACGGTGTCGATGATGATCAAATCTCAGCCGTCCTACCCGATCCTGCTCATCCGGTAACAGGGTTTGCAGCAGTTGATCTAAAATCTGCGGGGGTTGACACGCGCTAGCCCGCCAAATATGAACCACACCTGGGAGTAACTGAATCAAATCCGCTGGTGCCTGCCATTGAGGATGACTGAGTTCGTGAGTGGAGATTGGGAGAGCGCGATCGTTCATAGTGCCTCCATGCACAAAAAAAAAGAGGTCAGCCGACCCCTTTCTCGCTAGGTATTGGAATGAACTCTCCATCCTCAAAAAAACTCAACTATGCCAAACCAGTATTTGCGCCTGGTTTGCCCGTTGCCAACTCGACCTTAACAATCTTGCCACCCATTTTTTGAATGCGTTGCTGTTCACGAAACCAGTTTTCGTAGGGAACTAGCTTTGTAAAAAATGTATTTTGAAGTTCGCGCTGCGTCCGAATACGAGTTTGGCTAGGAACGCAAGCGGTGATTTTAAACATTCGCATAGAAGTCTTTCTCCTGAGTGGCTGAAAAATTTTAATCTGAAACAAAGAACCGCAGATTGGAAGGGGTGCCAAAGTTGAAAACCGAATATCAAAAAGAAAGTACGATGAACTTTAGGCAAACGTATAACTTTAAAATCTCAAACTTTTGACTTATTTAAGGCAAGGTTGGAAGTCGAGAATCACACTAGATCATCAAAACTAATCTGCCGATGAAGATAGTCATCAATGAGCTAATCATCACTCCAGACTTCCAAACCCTACAAAAAGCTACTTCGCTAATGGCTAAGCTGATAGCCTTTCAGTTAGCTTAAGCCAGAAGAAATGTAGTCCAGGTAAACGCCTAGTTCTTTACCAGCATCAGCGCCCACTAAACCCGCTGCAACTTCCTTGATTGCTTGAATCGCTTGCACGGTTGCAGAAATCGGTACACCTAAGGAGTTGTAGGTTTCTTTCAAACCATTTAGCACACGCTCATCCAAAATGGAAGGATCGCCAGCCAGCATGGCATAGGTTGCGTAACGCAGGTAGTAATCGAGGTCGCGGATGCAAGCGGCATAACGACGGGTGGTGTACATGTTGCCACCGGGACGGGTGATGTCAGAGTAAAGCAGGGATTTTGCCACCGCTTCTTTGACGATCGCAGCCGAGTTAGCGCTAATTGCAGTAGCTGCACGAACTCGCAGTTCGCCAGTGTTGAAGTAGCCTTTGAGTCTTTCTAAAGCAGACAAATCAAGGTATTTGCCTTGAACATCAGAAGAATTAATGACAGCGGTAATTGCGTCTTGCATGATTGAAATTCCTTAAATCACGTAGTCTTACGAAATGCTTGGATTACAGCTAACTGGAGGTCAGGTGCCGGGTGCCAGATATTAGATAATTTCTCAATTTCTAAGCCCCTAGTCCTAGCCACTACATCCTTAGTTACTGCATTGCGCCAATAATATAGTCAAAATAAGCGCCCGCTTCAGAGGCATCATCACCAGCAAGCAAAGATGCTGCAACGTTCTTCATCGCGCGAATGCCTTCAGCAACCGCAGGAATGGGGGTGCCTAAAGAGTTGTACATTTCGCGAACGCCAACGATGCCGATTTCTTCGATTGGAGTCACATCACCTGCTACAACACCATAAGTTACGAGACGCAGATAATAATCTAGGTCACGTAGACAGGTCGCAGTCATTTCTTCGCCATAGGCGTTTCCACCAGGAGAAACCACGTCAGGGCGCTTTTGGAACAGTTGGTCGCCGGCTTGCTTAACGATGCGTTCACGAGATTCGCTCAAGGTTTGAGCAATCCGTAGACGCTTTTCACCCGTGGTGACAAAACCTTTAATCCGGTCGAGTTCGCCAGGGCTGAGGTAGCGAGCTTCAGCGTCTGCATTCACGATTGACTTCGTGACAATACTCATTGATGGATTCCTCCAGAAGATTAGAACCGATTGTATTTTAAATGGGGATTCCCAAATGGAAGCTAAATCTTAACCTAAAGCCGATCGAAGGACGCTTTGTGCCTCGTTAAAGGAACTCAACAGCCGCCTTAAAAAGGATTTGTTCAGGCTGTTGAAGGCTCAATGGGACATTAGCGATCGCGCTTCTACCTCCATAACTGAACCAGATGTTTAAGGCATCCTTACCAACAGCTATCCAGAACCTTCAGACTGATTTACCTTCCGAAATTATTGTGCGGCATTGGGTTCACACCCCAAGTCCCTACGTAATAGTTTGTAATATTTATCCTCAGTTTTCTAAAAACTGTCTTTTTTTAAGGGCAAAACTTTACATTTAACCTCCGACCCTATTTCCACTAACCAAATGCCGCTGGAATATACTCGTGTAAGGTCAATTTATAGCCAGACGCGATCGCCACCGCTTCACCATCCACCTGAGCCAGATCGATCTCCCCTCGCAGTCGCTGACCTTTGACTAACACCACATCAAAGCGGCAGGGCACCTCTGCCAGTGCAGGGTGATCGCTCAAAAATAGTTCTGCGGTTCGCCACAGCTTCGCTTGTTTTTGGGAGGTAATCGCCAACGCTCCGTTTTCATCCCAATTGCCAGAACTGCGCGTTTTAATTTCGACAAAGGCAATGAGCGCCCACTCCAATGTATTGGAGTGGGCAAAATTGGGCGATCGCTGCGCCATCACAATATCCAACTCACCCCAGCGACAGCGCCATTGGCGCTCTAAAATGACCCAACCTTGCGCAACTGCCCACTGTGCCACAAAATCCTCGCCGAGAGAACCTAGGGTTGATGTAGCCAGTTTGGACGGCGATCGCGGCGAGGAAGGCATGAGCAGTTAAGATTTGTACAACTGTTTCAGTTTGAAGCGTTTGGCTGATGATGGTCAACAGATTCCGTTAGGATCAAACACAGCGGTTTGTGCTGAATGCTCTCAAATGGCATCAAAGCAAAACTTTATTAGGATTATCAGCTTCATAGACAGTTAGGCGACAGCAATGGATAATCAGCGATTTAACCCAATAAACTTTGCACAAAATATGTGGGCAGCGATGAAAGTTTTACAAAAACAAATAGTTGCAGTAGCCGTAGCTGGTTTCCTTGCTTGCATAGGATTCTGGTTCTTTGCAATGGCTCCAGCCTGGGCGGAAGACTACAATCGAGAGGTGTTAGTCGGTGCCGATTTTTCAGGGCAAATGTTGACCGACAATAGTTTTACGAAGGCAAATCTGCGTGAAAGCAACTTTAGCGGTGCAGACCTGCGCGGCGTAAGCTTTTTTAGCGCCAACTTAGACAGCGCTAATCTGTCAGGGGCTGATCTGCGAACCACGACTTTAGACACAGCAAGGTTTTCTCGGGCAAACCTGACCAATGCTTTGCTAGAGGGCGCATTTGCCTTTAATGCCAAGTTTGATGGGGCAATTATTGACGGAGCAGATTTTACCGATGTGGAGATGCGCCAAGATGCCCATGATTTATTGTGTAAAACCGCAAAAGGCACCAATCCGGTAACGGGACGAAAAACGCGAGAAACGCTAAACTGCGACTAATTTACTGCCGACTGCATTGAACTCTTTGCCTGACTGGAAAAGACAATGACTGCCTTCACCTTACCGCTCAAAGTCAACTTGCAGCAGGTTGATCTCACGGATGAGCAGTTTTATCAACTATGCATCAACAATCCAAACTTGAGCATTGAACGGAGCAAAAAAGGAGTTCTCATCTTTATGGCACCCGTTGGCGGTGATAGCGGCAGTTGGGAAGCTGATTATATTGTTGATGTTGGTAACTGGAATCGTCAAACAAAGAAAGGCAAGGTTTTTAGCTCCTCGACCCTATTTAAGCTACCTAATGGGGGAGATCGCTGCCCAGACGCAGCATGGATTGAGCGGTCTCGCTGGGAGAGCCTGACTCCAGAACAACGCCAAAAATTTCCGCCAATCGCCCCCGATTTTGTGATTGAGTTGCGCTCTCGTACAGACGACCTGCTAACGCTGCAAGAAAAAATGCAGGAGTACATGGATAGCGATGTACGTTTGGGCTGGATGTTTAATCCTCATGATCAGCAAGTGGAAATCTATCGTCAGGGACAACCGAAAGAAGTGCGATCGCTTCCCACGCAACTCTCCGGCGAATCCGTTCTACCTGGATTTACCTTGAACGTCGATCGGTTTGAGATTGATTAAAGCGGGTGATCCTTGCCGCAGACTCGCTAGTACAACACCTCATAGCCCCACCCACGGAGCCTGAACGAGATCTTCAAAGCTGACTTGGCGTTCGCGATCGAGGTCAGCAATGCGGCGTTTTTCGGTGTGGATTTTTTGCCAGTAGTATTGACCCAGTTCAGGAGCGCTGGAATCATCAGTGCCTGCTAAAAGCTGCTGAAAGTGACGACAGCGTTTTTCACACATAATTCGCTCCATTGAGGCAGTTGCCGCCCGGATCGTCAGGTCTACCCGAAGAATATCCCGTTTTGTTTTTTCATCTAGTTGAAACAAGGAGTAAAGCTGCATCATTTCGGCAGGGTAGTCAGTGCAGCGATCTTGAATTAGGGTGAGGAGGGATGGAGAAGGGGCAAGGGGCAAGGGGCAAGGGGAGTCGGGAAGAATGGTTGTTTCTCCTTGTTCTCTGACTTCTGGCTGCCCGGAACTTGTCTCTTCCACGTCTTGAATTTGTCGCCAGAGAAACCGATGATGGGACAGGCTAAACTCCAGGTCACGCTCTTCTAAAGCAGCGACGATCGCGGCTTGGTGTTCTGGAGCATACAGATATAGCCGCAATAGCTGGATTTCAGCTTCTTCTAGCAAATTGCGATCGCTTTTGGTTTGCCATTTTTGCGATCGCCCGTGCCACCGTTCTCCCCGCACCTGCAAGCGCAAATCTTCTTCTAGCCGCAGCATCAGGTGTGAGTCTCCGTGGCTAAGGCGCTCGGCGTATCGGTGAATGTAGTGAGTTCGCAGGGTTGCACTGGGCAGGTTGCCGAGCAGTTTGACGATCGCCTGCACTGCTAACTGAAACTGGTCAGATTGCTTCAAATCTTTGTCAGCGATCGCCCGCTCCATTTGCCAGTCAAGCCACAAAGGAGCTTCATCTAACAAAGTCTGGTATTCACTGGCAGCATGGGTTTTCAAAAAGTCGTCTGGGTCTTTGCCATCGGGAATATTTAACACGCGCAGTTGAATATCGCCCCGGTAAGCCAGAGATTCCACTTCGCCCACTGCCCGTTCTGCCGCTTTGGTGCCTGCCTTATCGGCATCAAAATTGAGCATAATCCGCTTCGATTCGGTGTAGCGCAGTAATTGACGCACTTGGGCAGAACTGAGAGCAGTGCCCATGGCAGCCACCACGTTGGTAATCCCGGCATGATGCAGCGCAATCACATCAAAGTAGCCTTCCACAATTACAGCTTGATCCTGTTTGGCGATCGCGGCACGGGCTTTATCCAGCCCAAACAGCAGCTTTCCTTTATCAAATAGTTCAGTGTCGGGCGAGTTGAGATATTTTGGTTGTTCATCGGTCAGGGTGCGCCCACCAAAGCCGACCACGCGCCCCTGCAAATCGTGGATTGGAATCATTAGGCGATCGCGAAAGCGGTCATAATAACCGTCGCCCGTTTTTCGCGGCACAATCAACCCAGCGCGTTCCACCAGTTCCACCGGATATTTCTTTTGCTCTACCAGATAACCAGTCAAGGTTTCCCATCCACCCGGCGCATACCCTAGCTGAAACTGCTGCATCGTCGCCCGATTCAAACCGCGCTTTGTCTCCAAATATTCCAACGCCGCCGATCCCGCCGATTGATATAGCGCATGTTCATAAAATTTTGACGCGATCGCCGTCAGTTCATACAGTTGCTCCCGCAGGGAAACCTGCCGTTGAAATTCCTGCCGTTCCTCTGGCTTCAAGGTTTGCATCGGCACGTCGTAGCGCTGTGCCAGCGACATCACCACATCGCTGAAAGGTCGCTTACCCAATTCCATCAAGAACTTAATTGCATTGCCCCCGGCTCCACAGCTAAAGCAGTAGTAAAACTGCTTGCCGGGACTCACCGAAAAGCTGGGCGACTTATCATCGTGAAACGGACACAGCCCGACAAAATCCTTCCCTTGCTTTCGCAGCACCACATGCTCTGACACCACATCCACAATGTCGGTACGCTGCTTGACCTGTTCGATTGTGTCGGGATGGAGGCGGGGAATTTCCATAGGAGTGACGAGTGACGAATAGTGAATGGCGAGTAGATGAGTGAAGAGAGTTTGCATCCTACCAGGATTTTAATGGTAGCGAAATCTCTGGGGTGCGATCGCACTCTCTGATTCCAGCCCGATCTATTTCTCGACCATCAAGTTAGCAGAGAATATCATGAAGGCAGTTGGGTATTCTTCAACAACACAGCATGGCTAAGAACTGGGCGATCGCGATCGGCATCAATCAATACCGCAACTTGCAACCGCTCCAGTTTGCCGTGCGAGACGCGATCGCCATGCAAGATTACTTTCTGAATGAAGTCAGTTTCCAGCAGGTTTATACCTTCTCCGACAATTCGCCCCCAATTCAACAAGACTACGGTTCCCCTCTAGATTCCACTCCCACCTTCACCACCCTCAAGCGATTTTTACGCACCCGGTTTGACAAACCCTTCTTGCAAACTGGCGACAACCTCTGGTTCTTCTTTGCCGGACATGGAATTCGCCATGAAGACCGAGATTACCTAATGCCAATTGATGGCGATCCCGGCGATATCGATGGCACCGCTATTCCGATCGCCTATGTGACCGAACGGTTACGCCGCAGTGGAGCCGATAATGTGGTGCTGCTGCTAGATGCCTGTCGCAATGAAGGACGGCGATCGGGCGTTGGCGTTGGCGAAGAAGTGCAGCCAGGAGTAATCACCTTGTTTTCCTGTAGTCCGCGTGAAGTCTCCTATGAAATCGAGGCAATCCAGCAAGGAGCCTTTACCCAGGTATTGCTGCAAGGACTGCGCCTCCAAGGGGAAGGAAACTGTGCCACCGTCGAACGGCTAGACCAACACCTGCGCCACTACCTGCCTCAACTCAACCAGCGCCATGCCAAACCCCGACAAACTCCCTACGCCACCGTTGAGCCTGCCGCCAAGTATCACCTGATCTTGTTACCCCGACAGGCAACCGTCCGGGATGCCGAAACGTTGAAAATGGAGGCATTCAAAGCGGAAACCGCCAAAAACTATGAACTCGCTGAACAGTTTTGGATTCGCGTCCTCACCGTTTCCCCCGCCGATCCCGATGCCATCCAGGCGATTCGTCGATTGCCAGGGCAACTCCCTGTATCTCCCATTTCCCCACCCTCTCTTACCGATACGTCTGGAAGTCGTCAAGCGTTAATCCGTGAGCCATCCTCCCCAAGATTGCCTCGCCGCCGAGTGCTACAAATTTTGGGCTTTGGGGGTGCAGGAGTTGGGAGCGCCTTCCTCCTCTCTCGCATTTCTCCATCTCCAGAACCAATCCCCTCTCCCACTCCGTCGCCCAGCCCCACACCAACCCCATCAACTCCTTTCCCATCAACTCCTTTACCCACGCCCTCGGCATCCGCTTCTCCCTTGCCACCAGGAACCCTCCAGTTGCAGCCTATAGAGTTTACGGTGGTGACCGTGGATGCCAAAGGCAACAAAGCGAACGAGGAGCCAGGCAAAGCAGGCATTTTCAAAGAAACCTTGGGTAGCGGAGTGCTGCTGGAGATGATGGGGATTCCCAAAGGAACCTTTACAATGGGGTCGCCCAAGGATGAACTAGAACGGGAAAGTAACGAAGAACCGCAGCGCCAGGTGAGCGTCAATGCTTTCTTGATGGGCAAATATTCGGTGACCCAGACGCAGTGGCAAGCCGTCGCCAAGCTGCCCAAAGTCAACACTGATTTGCAACCCGATCCCTCCAATTTCAAAGGAGCCAATTATCCAGTGGAGCAGGTCAGTTGGCATGAAGCCACAGAGTTTTGCGATCGCTTATCGAAACAGATAGGGCGCGACTATCGCCTGCCGAGCGAAGCGGAGTGGGAATATGCTTGCCGAGCCGGAACCAACACACCGTTTCATTTTGGACCCACCCTGACCAGCGCTCTGGCAAACTACGACGGCACCTCCACCTATGCTTCCGAACCAAAAGGAGTTTTTCGCAAAAAAACAACAGCCGTCGGCAGCTTTCCCCCTACTAGTGCGTTTGGGCTGTATGACATGCACGGCAACGTCTGGGAATGGTGCCTCGATCACTGGCATGACAAATATCAAGGAGCACCCACGGATGGTAGTGCTTGGGTAACAGGTGGAAATGCCAGTCTCCGGCTGCTGCGCGGCGGTTCGTGGGACGCCGATCCGTGGGACTGTCGGTCTGCCAATCGCGGCAGATCCGGTCCGGGCAGCAGGAGCTACAATATCGGTTTTCGAGTTGTCTGCGCCTCCGCCTGGACTCTATAGGCAAAAGCAGAGGGCAGAAGGCAAAAACGAGGGCATTCATCCCCTATAGTATTCGTGCCACAATTGAGGGACAAACGATTAATCCAACGAACGAGCAAGCCCAAGCCTGTCTGCGAGTCTGTCAGTGGTTATCAAACTGTTATCGGGATATCGTGTTGTTCCGATTTAACGAGCGAACAGGCATTGTTTACATCCTCGCAGGTGATGATTTAGAAATTGAAGTGTCCCGTGATGGCAATTGGAGTTTTCTATGAAACCAAACTTTGAGGAAATGACCAAGGCTGAGCTAAGAGGATATGTCCTTCAACATCGGGATGATTTGAATGCGTTAGAAGCGCTATTCGATCGCCGTAATCCTGATTCAGAAGCAATGGTGTTCCAGCCGCCTCAATCTCAAGAAGAGGAACAACAACAATTTGAACTGTTTCAACGGTTGGTCAATCAGAAAGAGGGACGGAGCGATTCGGTTGCCTGAGAATGGGCAACACAGGGGTAAGAAGAATGGTCTTGGCAGAAACATGTCGGATAATCGTTACAGCAATGTCGGTTTAGGGTTGTCTGCGATGACGCATGGACTCTGTAGTCCTTTGTCTGTTCGTGTCTTCGTGGTGCATTGTCTCATCAGCAATGAAGGCAGAATATCCTGAATCTTAATAGAATATTTTCAG
>CASBQE010000271.1 GCA_949127665.1 Synechococcales cyanobacterium PMM_0083 | reverse complement strand
GGATTGCTCAAATCCAACGGTTGCGACGCGATCTAGGACTCAATCTCGTCGGAGCGGCAATGGTCTTGGATATGGCTCAAGAAATTGCTCAACTGCGGGCACAGATCAAAGCATTGCAGCCTTGAATTTATGACTTCCAGGCTGTCATCTTGCCGCTGATTTTCATTCTCCACTCATCCAAACTTTAGCTATGATTGTCTCTATCAATACAACCAGTCCCAACGCCCTGCGAAAATAGTTCACGCCCTGAAACACCTCTAGCCACGCCCAGGTAAACAAAGCGCCAAAAGCGATCCAGACCAAGCCAGTGTGGAGCTTGCCACTGGTTACGATCAGTTGTAGTAAACTTGCCGCCCCCCCCAAACCAAAATGGGCAGGTTTGGCGGTTGAGCCAGCACGATCTTGCCTTCGCCATCCTGAAATGTGCGATCGAATAGGGTGGGTTCCATTGCTTCCTAATCCGCCTGATCCGGTTAACAATACTCCGCTAGAACGGAGTTCCATGCTGGTTCCGATGTTGTTGTAGCGCTGTCTGATACCACTCCAACTCATCCAAAAACTTTCCCACCTTCTTCGTTAGTGATTCATCCTGCGGCAGCCCTGCCTGATCGAAAGCGCTACCGAGCTTGGGAATCGAAAAGATCGTCGAGATCGTTGCCATCCCCATCTCCGCCAAAAACGCGCGTAACTGCATCGCTGCCCGCATTCCACCTACTCCTCCTGGTGAGTAAGCCACAATCCCCGCTGGACGGAAATAGTACTCCTCCAGAAAGTGATCCATCAAATTGCTCAATCCCGGTTGGATCGAATGGTTATATTCCCCCGCCACCACCACAAAGCCATCTGCGTCTTTAATCTGACCCGCGAGTTCCGCCATTTTCGCTGGAGCCTGCCCCGGTTCAAACTCTTTATACATCCGGTCAAGGATACCAAAGTCATACTCCATCGCATCCGCAAAGACCACTGTATGTCCTCGTTGCTGAAGCTGGTCAATCAAGAACCGCGCTACCTTAATGCCCTGACGATCTCGCCTATAGGAACCGTAGAAAACCACTGTTTTAAAAGCCATGCAGAATACTCCTCTTACAACTCGAAACCTAATGCTGCTCCGTTAACAGATGGACTGCCACCCCGCTCGATCATTACAATCGATCTAACTTGGATTGTAAATCAGTCCAGTGAACACCCATCAGGTTCGGTAGAACAATGTGGGCAGCGCCAACCCGATCGCGGCTACCAAGTCCGATCGCCCACATACCACCAGCGATCGCGGCTTCAACGCCGACAGCCGCATCTTCAATCACAACACAGTGAACGGGATCAAGCCCTAACTGAGTTGCGGCATATAGAAACAGGTCAGGGGCTGGCTTGGGGTGTTCGACGCTATAGCCATCAGCGATCGCATCCACACGATCGGCAATCCCTAACTTCTCGATCACAGTTTTGGCATTCTTGCTGGCAGAGCCGATCGCGATTTTTATGCCCGCTTGCCTGAGTTCGTCTAGGAGCGCCACAGCACCGGGCAACAGATCCTGCGGGGTGATGGTTTGAATCGACTCCACGTAGTAGCGATTTTTGCGCTCCATCATCTCCTGTAGCTGGGCTTCTGAGTACGAGCGATCGCCTACAATCAGCAACAGTGAGTCTCGTCGAGCTACGCCCCGCAACGCCTCATTTGCTTGGCGATCGAAGGGCAGTTTTTCTTCGTTAGCCAGTCGCTGCCAAGCACGGTAGTGAAATTCAGCCGTGTCCGTGAGCACTCCGTCAAGGTCGAAAATGAAGCCCTGAATGTCAGGCTTGTGTAAGTCAGGCGCGTGAGACGGTGAGGGCAATAGATCGAAGCTGTGCCAGATGCCGCGCCAGTGCAGTTTGAACTTGAGCCGAGTCCAGGCGGGAGGAAGTTGGGGCGTGGCAACGGGACCGCTGTCCTTCAGTTGGATGCCACCGAAGCCAAACACCACAGCTTGCCAGACCCCGCCTGCTGACGCTGCATGAATGCCGTCTTCTGTATTGCCGCGATTATCTTCAAGATCAACCATCGCTGCCTGCATAAACTGCTGGTAGGCATCGGCTGTGGCACCCAGATTGGCAGCGAGGATGGCGTGAATGGCTGGAGTCAGGGATGATCCATACGTGATGTCTGTGCGGGGAGCGTAGTAGTCCCAGTTCTTTTGCAGCGCATCAGGGTGATGGGGGAGTGCTTGCGTGTCTCGCATCAAGTAGAGGAGCATCAACACGTCGGGTTGTTTGAGCACCTGCCGCTGATTGGTTTCGTCAATGCCGAGTACTGCTTGAATCGATCGATCGCGAGGTTCGTAGTTGTTCAAGTCGATATCCTGAAGCTGGAAAAAACCTTCAAACTGCTCGATCAGCCCTGTTTCGACATCGTAAGGAATGTACAGCTTCCCAATCATTACCTGCCAACACAACCGATGTTCTGAGGTGAGTTGCAGCCGTTGTGCTAGTGCCACCGCGCGATTGGGAAACGTGAGTTGTAGCCAATCATAGACAGCCACAGCCTTTTCGAGATGCCACTGCACCATCCGATTGGTGAAGGCATTGTTATTCACTTGTTCGTGGTATTCATCGGCTCCAATCACCCCGCACAGTTCATATCGATCTTGCTTCGGATTCCACTCCAATCGGCTCATCCAAAACAGCGCCGTGTCCAGGATGATTTCGGCTCCGCAGTCACGCAGCCAGTCGTCGTCGCCTGTTGCTTGCCAGTATTGCCAGACGGCATAGGCAATGTCGGCGCTCAGGTGAATTTCGCGATCGCGGCACCAGATACGTACCGCTTCCGCATAGGGATCAGTCGGTATCGATGTTTTGGGCGTTACCTCGTCGCCAGTGGCGGCGCTTTCCCAGGGAAACATTGCCCCTTCATACCCACTATGGGCGGCTTTACGCCGTGCGCCCTCCAGAGTGTGATATCGGTAGGTCAGTAGGTTTCGGGCGATCGCGGGTTGGGTCAGGGTGAAAAAGGGCAGCATGAAAATTTCGGTATCCCAAAAGATGTGCCCCCGATAGCCAAACCCCGACAGTGTTTTGGCAGGAATGCTGACCCGATCATGGTGTGAGGAGGCACTGATGAAAAGTTGAAACAGGTTGTAACGTACTGCCAACTGAGCCGTGCGATCGCCCTCAATCTCAATATCGCTCTGCTGCCAAACGGCATCCCACGCCTGCTGATGAGCCTCAAGCAACACTGCATAAGCGGGTAGATCAGCCAATTTGGTTTGAGCCGCCTGCACGGGCATCTCCGTCTCCTGAGACGTAAACACCGCCACGACCTTTTCCATGCTGATAGTCTGTCCCTTTGTCACCATAAAGGTGGCTGTCAAGCTAGGGTAGCCGGGAGGATTCGCTACCTGGAAAGAGGCATTGGTGCCGATCACAGCGATTTTAGCTGCCATGCCGAGTTCGATGTGGGAACGGCGGGTGCGCAACTGTAGCCAAATTCCCTGTTCCAGCTTGCCCTGATCAAGCTGTTCCCAGTGGTCAAAGCCTTGATTTTCAGGGTAGCCATTCAGGCTGGACTGCACCTCGATTGTGCCATTGAAATCGATCGGCGTGATCTGGCAGCGCAGTCCCAACACTGGGCGATCAGCTAGGCTGGCAAAGCGCTCAAACTGGAGATCTAATGTCTCACCCGTGGGGCTACGCCAGCGCACCGAGCGACGCAGCAGCCCGTGACGCAGATCAAGCTGCCGTTCGTAGTGCAGAATTGTGCCGCGATCGAGCCGAAACCGTTCGCCGTTGACAATCACCACTAAGGACAGCCAATCAGGACAATTTGCCAGCTCGGTATAGATCACGGGCACATCGTCATAGACCCCACGCATTAAGGTGGCTGGCAACGCCTGTGGATAGCCTTCCTCAAAGCTGCCCCGCGTCCCTAAATATCCGTTGCCGATCGTAAAGATAGTTTCTCTAACACGCAACTGCTTTGGATCAAATTGAGGTTCGATCAACGTCCAGTCTGTGTAAATTAAATCACGCGAATGGGCTGGAATATTCATTGGTGTGGGGAGTGGTGGTTTGCTGATCATGCAAGCAGCGATCGCATTGGCTACCTTTGTCGTCTTTCCCCGTTCATGGGTTTTAGTAATCACAAAAGAGAGATGCCATTGATCGCTCTAGGCACTCTACACTCTCTGGTTTAGCAGACCTACCTTTGGTTGAAACACCACCTTAGACACATTTCCAAGCTAGATCGCCAACATTGAGTAAAGCTTTGATACGTTCTAATACAAATCAATCAATTCAAACGTTTGGATAGACATGAATTCAATCATCTCTATGTAATCTTTAAGCTGGTATAGCTTACTGCATAGCCACTTTGCTTGAGCTTAATGATGCATAGTTCTTCACTTTATCTCCATCAATTGATAGAGTTCGCGATCGCAGTGATTGTGTTAGCGTGACCGAAAGTTCTCTCGTGCGTTCTCTACAAAATATCAGTCTTTCAAGTCGATTGCGTTAAGTCAGATTTAAGGAACTAAAGGTATCTCCAGTGAACTCATTTTCAACGCTTCAATCAACATTGGCTTGGTGGGTAGAAGTCTCCCTGTCTGCTCCTCAACAAACTTATCACCTGGGTCCATTCAAGAGTCGAGAAGAGGCAAAACTTTCTAGAGGCGCTCATGTTGAAGCTTTATATCATCAGGAAAAAAGAGACATTGTTTCGTTGATCAAACAGCGTTAGCCTCGATGAAACAGGATCAAACAGCCTTTTGCTAAAGCGGCTCCAGCTTTGGCAGTATCATTTCACTTCAAACTTTCATCAATTATTGCAATAATCTTTAACAGGAGAATGACTATGTTAGATATCGATGAAATGAGTAGCAAAGAGATGCATGATCTCTTACAAAAAGTAGGACATGGTCACTTAGGTTGTGCGCTTGAAGGACATCCCTACGTTGTACCCATGCATTATTATTTCGATGAGCCAGACATCTACATCTTCACCACATTGGGAATGAAGACTCAATATATGGACGTAAATCCACAAGTCTGTTTACAAGTTGAAGAAGTCCATAATCTAAAGCATTGGCGCAGCGTGACCGTAATGGGTCAAGCCGAACACATCACAGCGCAGCAAGACATCGATCGCGTGATGGAATTTGTCAAAACTCAAAATCCAACGCTTTCACCTGCGATTAATCGAACCTGGATTGATGCCTGGGGTCGTGGAGAAGTCATGGCGCTCTACCGTATCCATCCCAGTGAAATGAGTGGACGAACAACGGATGGAGTCAGCAGTCAGTGAGCCTTGATCGGAGCGCTGCATCAACTCTGTAACTGCAAACGCCTGATCAGGTAATTTGTTGATGCGATACGTCACATAATTTCTGGCTGAACCTCCCTGAAACAGACATGGAGCCTGCCGTTTGATTACCATGAGTCAAGTCTTGGATATGCCAACTCAACGATAAATAAGCTATTTTAGCGATCGCTTTTCTGTTGGTGCTGGCAAAGATTGCCAGACTCTATATTCTCTCTGCCGCGATCATTAAACGAATTTTTTGTCAGCCCGTGCAGTCTTAACCATGCCTTCCCCTCAAACCCCAACGAAACCCATTCGTATTTCTTACTTTTCAGATGTTCTCTGTGTTTGGGCATATATTGCTCAGATTCGACTAGATGAGTTGCAAACGACTTTCCAAGACAAGATTGAGATCGAGCCGCACTTTGTTTCCGTCTTCGGCAATCCTCGTGAAAAGTTAGAACAGCGATGGCGAGACAAGGGCGGTTTCAACGGCTATAGCAAACACGTTCAGGAGGTTGCGAAAAAGTTCAATCATCTTACCGTTCATCCTGACATTTGGACCCGTGTAATACCCGCTTCATCCACATCCTGTCATTTGTTTCTCCATGCGATTCAACTATTGGAAAGGAAGGACATAGTTCAACCATCCGAAAACGTATTTGAAAAGGCAATCTGGGCATTTCGGGAAGCGTTTTTTACCAAACTAGCGAATATCTCCCAGCGCACAGTGCAATTTGCCATTGCCGAAGCGTTAGGATTACCAACTGCCGCCATTCAGGAACAAATCGATAGCGGTGAGGCATACGCCCAACTTTCCCAGGATTTTGAGTTAGCCAAGGATCTAACGGTGTCCGTGAGTCCGACTCTGATTTTTAACGAAGGACGACAACGGCTCAATGGAAACGTGGGATATCGGGTGATCGAAGCGAATATCCGCGAGCTGTTACACAATCCCCCCGATGAACAATCTTGGTGTTAAGAATATGAGCCAATTCTTGAATATGTCAACTCGACGGCAAGTTGTTTTAGCGATCGCTGCAATGGCAGGTGGGACAGCCGCCTATGCAGCCGGATCTTCTCAGCGATCGGCGGGTCGATACGATGAGGCAGTGCGAAACACTTGGCGACACACCACAGATAAACCAGTTGTTGATTTAGCAGTCAATCGTGAACTGGTGCGCTATGCCACCCTCGCGGCATCCAGCCACAATACTCAATGCTGGAAATTCAAGATTGAGGATCAGAGGATCTCAATCTTGCCAGATGAGTCACGCCGATGCCCTGCGGTTGATCCAGATAACCATCATATGTTTGTCAGTTTAGGCTGTGCCACCGAGAATCTAATCCAGGCAGCGCAGGCTTTTGGCAAGCATGGAGCAGTCAGTTTTGATTCGGCGATCTCAGACAGTGTGAACGTGACCTTAGAACCATCAACGGCAATTGTCTCTCCGCTCTTCACAGCCATTCCTCAACGGCAGTGTACCCGAACTGAGTATGACAGCAGACCAGTTAGCGCCGATGACTTGAAAGCCCTGGAAGCAGCAGGGAGTGGTAAGGGAGTTCATGTGTTGATGCTGACTGAACCAGCAAAGCTCGAGCAAGTCCTTGAGTATGTGGTTCAGGGAAATACTACACAGATGAGCGATCGCCCCTTCGTTGAAGAACTCGAAGCCTGGATTCGCTTTGGGTATGACGAAGTAGTGAGTAAAGGCGATGGTTTATTTTCAGGTTCTACTGGAAATCCAGTTATTCCCCGATGGCTGGGCATGAAGATGTTTAATTTATTCTTCACTGCCAAGAATGAGAATGATAAATATGCCAAACAAATCCGTAGCTCGGCAGGCATTGCGGTGTTTGTGTCTGAGAAGAATGATAAAGAGCATTGGGTAGAAACGGGGCGATGTTATGAACGGTTCGCCCTCCAAGCAACTGCCCTAGGGATCAAAAATGCCTTCTTGAACCAGCCCGTCGAGGTTGCAGCATTGCGTCCACAGTTTGCGTCGGCTCTTGAGATCGAATATCGCCGTCCCGATTTGGTGGCTCGCTTTGGATACGGAACTGAAACGCCGCGATCGCTGAGAAGACCACTCGATCAAGTAATCCTTGTATAAATATGCACTCAACCCGAATGGTAAATTGTTCCGCTGCACGATCAATAGAGCCATCGATTGATTAATCAACTCGATCTAATATTGGAGTGAGAGAAAGATCACATGAAGAGATTGACACTGCTCAGTATTGGATTAGTGATTGGCTTGGGGGGATGCAATTTCATGAATGCCTCCTCCAACGTTCAAGGCAGTGGTATTGCTAAGACCGAGAAAAGAGCAGTGGCTTCCTTTGATTCGCTAGACGTGAACTACGCTGGTGCGATCGCAGTGCGTTCTCAAGGGCAGGAGAGTCTCGAAATTAGTGGCGACGATAACATCATCCCATTCATCACCACTGAAGTTAAAAACAGTACCTTATACGTCCGAGGCACCAAAGGATACAGCCCTGAGCAAAAGTTACAGATCAGGGTATCCACTCCTGATGTGAAGCAGTTCGTCTTTGATGGAGTCGGTGAAGCGAATCTATCTAATATCAAGAATGATCGACTGGAAATAGTGCTGACCGGGGTTGGGAGTTTCAGCGCATCGGGTGAAACCAAGGAAGCGGATATTACAGTATCGGGGGTTGGCAGTGTAGACGCAAAGAATTTACGTGCTGTCAATGCAAAGGTGAATTCGACCGCGATCGGATCTGTTGACCTCTACGCAACAGGTCAACTGGATGTAAACGCATCTGGCGTAGGGGAAGTTAACTCTCACGGTTCGCCGATTTTTGAGCGAGGTGGTCAGATTGGGCTAGAGTCTATCAATGAAGAAGCCTGTAACCATTACGACCGAACGAGTTGATGATATTCCACTGCTTTTAGCGCAGC
>CASBQE010000270.1 GCA_949127665.1 Synechococcales cyanobacterium PMM_0083 | reverse complement strand
ATTATCTGCGCCCAAGGCTTCTGCGGCGATCGCCGCAACTAGCGCAGAATCAATCCCACCGCTTAAGCCAATAACCGCTTTAGTAAAACCACACTTCCGGGCATAATCACGCACACCCAACACCAACGCTCCCCAAATTTCCGCATCTTCGTTCTCAGGCGGCAGGGCGATATCCTCTGGCATGGCAACTAAATTTTTCGTTTCTAGGTCATATTCCACGAGCATCAAATCAGTTGCATAGGCATAGGCGCGACCGATCAAGTCTCCCTGCCGATTCAATGCCACACTATTCCCGTCAAAAATCAGGTCATCGTTGCCGCCTACCTGGTTGACATAAATGAGTGGTTGATTAAACCGAATGGCAGCGTGCTTCAGCATTGCCTCCCGCAACTGCTGTTTGCCTGCGGTGAAGGGCGATGCCGAAAGATTAATGATTAGATCGACTCCAATACTGGCGAGGTCGGCGATCGGGTTGACCTGATAATTGCGCTTGCCCCAAAATTCTTCGTCGTTCCAGAGGTCTTCGCAGATGGTTACGCCGATATGGAGTGGGCGAGAGTGGGGGCTAGGGTTGAACCAAAAATGGTTGGCTTCCTGCCCCGATTCAAAGTAGCGATCTTCATCAAACACATCGTAGGTGGGCAGCAGTCGCTTGTGAAATACTTGCTGAATCTGTCCGTTTGCCACCAATGCCATGCTGTTGAATAACGGCTTGCCGCCTTCCTGGCTAGCTTGGGGGTTGACCGTGACGATGCCGATCAGAGCAGTCAATTGAGGGGGCAGTTCTGTCGCTAGCTGATTTAGGGCGATCGCCATCGACTCAATAAAATCGGGATGCATCAACAGGTCGCGGGGCGGATAGCCGCAGAGGGAAAGCTCTGGGGTCAGAAGCAACTGTGCGCCTTGCTCGGCTGCCCGGTTCGCTGCTGCTAAAATCTGCTGGGCGTTGCCAGCAATGTCTCCGATGGTGGGGTTGAGTTGAGCGATCGCAATGGCAACTTTCGTGGACGCAATGTTCATAATTAGGATTTGAGTCGAATGTGCAGGTCTTTAACCGTTGAACTTTTACTGTGAGGCGTTTCTCTGACCTCAAACAAATCAATTGCTCGAATCAGTTCGCTGAGCTTTTTGTAGTGATAGTTGCGGGCATCAAAGGACGGCGATAGTTTTGTTAACTGCGCTCCAAAAACTCCTAAATGAACCCATCCATCCTCTTCATCAACCGCTTCATAGGCATCTTTTAATAACGTAATCAAAGCACTGTTGTTGTTCAATTTCTGGCTAGTTGTTGCATCTAATGAACCTCTAGCACTGCTTTTATCTACTTTGTGTTCAGCCAGATCACTTTCAGACGAGTCGCGCAATTGACGCAGAATTTCAGTGTAAATAAATTTATCACAGGCGCTAATGAAAGCTTCCGGCGTTTTCTTTTCGCCAAACCCATACACCACCAATCCCGCTTCTCGAATGCGACTGGCAAGCCGAGTAAAATCGCTGTCGCTGGAAACAATGCAAAAGCCATCAAAATTCCCCGTATAGAGCAGATCCATTGCGTCGATAATCAGGGCGCTATCCGTGGCATTTTTGCCCACTGTGTAGGCAAATTGTTGAATGGGTTGAATGGCAAATTGATTCAGTTTGGGCTTCCACTTGGTCAGTTGAGAATTGGTCCAATCGCCATAAATGCGTTTGACATGGGCGGTTCCATATTTGGTAATTTCTTTGAGGAGAAATTCGATCAGATCGGCACTGGCATTATCTGCGTCAATCAGTACTGCCAACTTTGTCATCCCAGATTGCATTTCAACCATTAGAAGCTTTCTCCCAACTGAGACAGAATATTCTCGATTTGTCCTTTGAAACTGGGTAAGTAGTCTTCAATAATTCCCCAAACTCTAGTTAAGTTGACTCGCACGTAATCATGGATTAATACGTCCCGTAAACCTGCAATCTGTTGCCACTGAATCTGAGGATAAGACTGTTTAAAATCTTGAGATAAACGCTTTGTTGCCTCGCCAATCACTTCAAAGTTACGAATCACCGCATCTTGAACCATTTCCGATTCTAAAAAAGTGTCTAACCCGTCTTGGGTATAGCTTTCAATGCGTTGAATTCGTTCTTGAATGTCAAGCAGATACAAGCGATCGTCTCTCATAGCTGAACTGCCTCTTGAAGAACCTTCTCGCGGATCAGTCTGTGCAAGTTGTCTGATTCTGCCACATCTACTTTCCGTCCCAGTAATTTTTCCAAGGATTGCATTAGAGCAATTTGGTCTAGCAAATTACGACCTGCTTCAATTTCCACCAAGAAATCGACATCGCTGTCGGGGCGGGCTTCCCCTCGCGCCACTGAGCCAAACACCCGAACGTTAGATGCGCCATGATCAGCCGCGATCGCCAAAATCTGTTCCCGCTTGTCGCCCAATACTTCTGCAATTCCCAATCCTTTTTGCTCCATTTTTCATTCTCCTTACTTTAAATAAATACCATTGGCTTATCCTTGTAGGGTGCAAACGCCTCGGCATCAAAGCGATAAAGACTAGCGGGTCGTCCGGCTCCACGAGAGACTTTAACTCTGGTATCGGCTAAGAAACCGAGTTTGAGCAGGCGCGATCGAAAATTAGAATAATCCGAAAAATTGTCGCCTAAAACAGTAGTGTAAAGCTGATACAAATCGCTGAGGGTGAAAAGTTCTGGCAGCACTTCAAAGGCGACGGGGCTATATTCCAGCTTATTTCGCAGCCGCCGATGACCATATTCCAACACCTGATTATGGTCAAACGCAAGGACTGGCACTTGGCTAAGAGGATACCAGGCAATGCCGCTTACGCCATCGGCAATCAGTTCAGCTTCGGCAAAGCGCACTAAGGCGAAGTAGCTTACCGCCAGATAGCGATCGCCGTAGCTATCTGCCGATTCACGCGGGTCACGTTGAGGACCGCCAAAGGTGTAAAGCTGCTCCAGATAGAGGTTATTGGCGCGAATTTTTTCTGCCAGAATGCGGTAGGCGGCATCTTCCAACGATTCGCCTTGTTGCACGAGCGTTCCTGGGAGGCTCCACTGTCCCAAAAAAGGCGGTTCATCACGCATCACCAGCAGCACTAGCAATCGGTTTTGCTCGGTATCTACGGAAAAGATCACATTATCGACTCCTACTTTGAAGTCGGCTAGCGTTGGGCTATCTGCCACTGAGTGTGCTTTTTTTGGGGCGCGTCCTGGCATTCGTATAGATGCTCCCGGTGAATGTAGTCTTCGATCGCAGCGGTGAGTCCGTCAGAATCTTTATGGTTACGGTAAGCAGTAGATGAGGTATCGGGACCCATCAGGTCAGCGATCGCCATCCTTGCGCCTCGCTGCCTCAACCCCTGCAACGCCGCCTCACTCAAAGGATAGCCCGGTCTTGGCACAACGAGCAGGTTCACTTCTCGTAATAAATCTTCAATCTGATACCAGGTCGCCAATTGGGCTACCAGATCAGAACCGACGACAAACGTAAAAGTGGCATTAGCCCAGCGGCGCTTGGCAATCTCCAAGGTGTGAATGGTGCGTGGCTGGCTTAGGTCTGGGCAACACTGAACATTGGGGCGCGATCTCTGGAGGTCATAAATTAGCAATCGCAACATTGCCATCCGATGAGCCAGCGGGGTTTGATGCGCCTTAAAGGGATTATCCGATGCCCACACTGCCACACCATCAAAGCGGTAAGACAACCACGCCAAAATTGCCCGATGTCCAATGGTTGGCGGGTCGGCGCTGGTTCCAAAAAGAGCGATCGTTTGCATAAGGGGAATTATGAATGACGAATGGCAAATGACGAATAAAAACACGCGATCGCGTAGGGTGTGTTGAGCTTTGCGGAACGTACCACAAACCCATGTTAGTGGGTGCGTTGGGTGTGGGTAATCAGGTCGAGCAGAGCGGGGGATGGCTCAACTGAAAAAGGCGCTGGGCTATGAATTTGGCGAGTGACGGCGGCAAGGCTGGCGACGGATTGAGCGGTGCGCTGGGCGATCGCGTTGAGCGATTCGGGAGGCTGCGTTGGCACACCATTTTGCATCACGAGTTGGAGGAGCGGGATCAAGGGGAGAGCATCTTCTGCCATCAACCCTAAGCGATCGCAGACTGCAAACCCACTCTCATAGTGTCGAAAAATCTGCTTGCGACCGGGATAAGTCACTTTGCCTGTAGATTCTTTCATCACGGGAATATTATCAATTTCTACCAGTTTATAAACGCCATTGACAGGCGATCCTGTCACGAGTTGAGTGCCCAGTCCGTAGCCATTGATGCAGGCTCCAGCGGCTTTGAGTTCGGCGATTTTAAATTCATCCAGGTCGCCGCTAGCAAAAATGGGCACATTGGGCAAAATCTGGCTAATTTGTTGGGATAGTGATACTAGATCTCCAGAATCCAGCCGAACTCCAGCTAACTGGATTTCGCCTGACTGAAGTTGGGCAGCAAGCTGATGAGCAGCAGCGATCGCGTCATAAGTATCAATTAACAATGGCGCACCCGGAAAGTAGCGATGAAACGCCGTAAACGCTTGCGCCTCGGTGCCTTGAGTTGCTGCCAACGCCATGACCAGGGAATGCGCCATCGTACCAGCAGGTTTGCGTCCTAGCTTGAGCGCCGCTAATACATTAGAGGTCGCATCTAACCCGCCTGCCAAAGCCGCCCGTGCTGCCCAAACGGAAGCCTGGGGGCTAAAAGCACGGCGAGTGCCAAACTCCAAGAGCGTTGCTTCTGCACCCGCCACATCGCGCGATCGCGCGGCACGAGTGGCAATTAAAGTTTGATAATTCAGCGTGTTCAATAGGTAGGTTTCCACGAGTTGCGCTTGCCAGAGGGGCGCTTCCATCCGTAACAGCGGCTCGTTGGCAAAGACTGCCGTTCCTTCTGGCACTGCCCACACATCACCCGTAAATTTTGCCTCTGTCAGCAAAGTCCAAAAAGCGTCTGGCGCATGGTCAAAGATTCCGGTGGCTTGCAGGGCTGAAATTTGCTCAGGATTAAAGCACAGTTTTTTTAGGTAGTCCAATGCTTGGGCTAATCCCATGGCAATGAGGTAGCCAAAGTTTGGCGGCAAGCGGCGAGTAAACAGTTCAAAGCTTGCCTGCTGCTGTTCCAAGCCTTCACCGACGTAGCAAGCGGTCATGGTGAGCTGGTAGAGGTCGGTGAGCAGGCTGTAATCTTCGGGAGCGATCGCCAGTTCTTGATCATTTGACCCTGCCGATATAGATTGCTGATTGGAAGGCGTAGATATGTTCATGCTCTACCTAGAACCGTGTCTTTTAATTATAGTGATAAAAACCATAATTTGATGAATAAAACTAGCTGACGGCAATAATTTTCATTCTGCTTTACCCTGCGAAACCTATTCAAGGTTTGCAAGCACAGAGAATTCAGAGATTTTGAATTTTAGAAGTTATAGTGAATTCTATTAAAACAACGGCTTTTTTATCGATACAACTCATGAGCTAAAAATGCAAATGTTTTTTATCCCTACTACAACGGGATTTTAAGCTGATCTAAATTACTTTCTAATCTTCTGCCCAACAATCAATTGAGAAATATCTCACTTTGGGTGGTTTGTCTCCAGATGCACAAGGAAAGATTAGAATCTGTAGAAACATTACACTGGGAGCTTTTCGGGCATAATGGCGGCATTGTTGTATTTGCACATCAGTATGGTTCCGTGCCAATGACCCTGATAGAGTGGGTCGCGCAAGTTAAAAGCGTGGCAGACATGATTGTGTATGTCTGGCTAGGGGCGATCGCGATCGCTTTTATCTTTGGCAAAAAAATCCGCCAGTGGGGCTTCAGCCTGCGGACTTTGCCCGGTTTGTGGAGTCCCCCCATGGGCGAATTGATCAATCAGCCCTATCGCTATCTCACCCAAAATGCTGAATCTTTTCTCTTTTTAGGCGGCTTACTTTTGCTGCGGGGCACTCGCGATTGGGTCATCGTCACCGTGGGAGCGATCCTAATTGATTGCTTGAATGGCTTACTTTTTCCCAAAAGCACAAAATATTTTGGGGCAAATAGCATTCTGTTTAGCTACCTTGGGTTTCTGCTGCTGCGTGGCTACGTTGAAGGCGGCATCATTGCAATTTTGATGACTATTTTGGTGGGTTTTGTTTGTAGCAAAATGCTTTGGGGGATGGTGCCTCTAGCAAATTCTCCTGGCTGGAAGGGGCATCTCCTGAGCTTTTTAGGCGGTGCGCTGATGGCTTGGTGCTTGGATGCGATCGCGCCCTTGTTGCCCGTTAGCCAGATTTGGTAAAAATATCGAATTGAAACATTGTATTGGGCGGCAACTTTTATCACAGGTTTTAGCGTCATAACAGTCAGACTTCCATCACAGCACCCCATTCAAATACAACAGAACTACTATGGAGGTGGATAGTATGTCCATCTACCATTTCAGACAAGTTATGAGTGTTCTACCTGCCTCACTGCTCGATCGCTAAGCCCACTTATCTGTTGGTTAGGATGCCCCCAGTGCTGCCCTTTGAATTTGTTGTCACTGGCAAGCCAGTTTCGCATCAGGCAAAAGATCGAAAACGTGTCCAAGCCTGGAAAATAGAAGTCCGTAATACTGCCGCCGCTTGCTGGACGGTTGGTATTCCCTTGGGTGACTTCTTGAAGGTGATCATTACTCACTATTACGATACAGACCCCGGAAGTGAAGAAGGAGTACCAGATAGTGATAATATTGTAAAGCCCGTTAGGGACGCTTTAAATGGGCTAATCTATGTGGATGACTATCAAATAACAGATTTTGTCAGCCGCCGTCGCAGCCTAAATGGCTCGTTTCGGGTTAAGGGGATGTCCTCTGTGCTTGCAGAGGCTTTTTGTAAGGGGAAAGAATTTCTCCACATTAAGATAGAAGCGGCTCCTGATGCATCTGAGTTAAGTTGAAGTTATCTTTATAGATAGAAATATTATTTCACCCTGGTATGACTTACTCAAAACACCTGAATCAGCTAGAGCATCAGCGATTGCTAAAGTTGGCAAGAGAGTATCGGCAGAAAGGATACCAGGTAAAGCTGCATCCTGCTGCAACCGATTTGCCTCCAGTGCTGGCAGGCTGTCCATTTGATCTGATTGCCGAAGGTGAAGGGAAGAACATTGCGGTTGAGGTGCGATCGCGAGATACCTTAACCCTCAACGGGTCTGAAGATTTGCGTCGGATGACCGATCTGATCGATCAACTACCCGGCTGGGAATTTGAGCTAGTCGTAACCAATCATCGCAAGTGAGATAAAGACTAACCCCACTAGCGGACTAATGGATTTTTGTTTTGGGCTGCTGCGATCGCCGTCTGGTTAATTCGTT
The DNA here is from genome assembly GCA_949127665.1 of Synechococcales cyanobacterium PMM_0083. Lineage (GTDB taxonomy): Bacteria > Cyanobacteriota > Cyanobacteriia > Leptolyngbyales > Leptolyngbyaceae > ULC077BIN1. The sequence goes on along the minus strand of CASBQE010000270.1, from coordinate 13,658 downwards.
TAAACCTGGTTTCGGGGCGTTTAGCGCTCTCAATCCAAAAAAGAATGTTTTTCTTAGAGGAGTTGCTGAGTTGCTCAAAATTTTGCTGGGCAGTGTGGTTGTTATCCAATGCGGCGATCAAATCGGCTGGTATGACTAGAGCTTCTATTGCATCTAATATTGTCCAAGAGTTGTCTTGCTTCGCGGCTAAGATTTTTGTCAATCCTGCATCAGTCATCAATCCTTGATCGATTAGTTCTTCAACATATTGCTTGTTTAACTTTGACCAAACGCTTTTGGGTTTTCGGGGCGTAAATATTTGTCGGTAGCGTTCTTCATCAATGGATTTCACTTTGCTGTCAATCCAGCCAAAACAAAGGGCTTCTTTAACCGCTTCAGCGTATAAAACGCTGGGCTTGTCGCTCTTCACTTTGTAGTAAATTAGCCAAATACCGAAGGATGTTCGGTGGTTTTGCTCCAGCCAAACTCGCCAACTCTCGCGATCGCTGGCATAGATGCTTTCTAACCGCTCATCTATCCTCATAAAGTATCCTTTCGCTTCTTACCTCCGACTTTGCAACCCCGATACCAGCGACTCTCCTGCCTGATAGGTAATGCCAGCTTGCTTAAAGCGACGTAGCGCTTCCCCTAGGCGATCGCAATCTGCAATCAGGCTAATTCGCACATAGCCTTCGCCACCTTTGCCAAACGCATTCCCTGGCGTGACCACCACGCCCGTTTGTTCCAGCACTGAGAAAGCAAAATCCGTAGACCCAATGCCGGGTGGACAAGCCACCCAAAGGTACATCGTGGCTTTGGGTTTAGCCACTGTCCAGCCCAGTTCTCCTAAGCCTTGAATTAAAAAATCGCGACGAGTTCGGTAACGAGCTTGGACTTCGTGTAAGTAGACATCAGGCAATTGCAGCGCCGTTTCAGCCGCCGTTTGCAGCACCCGAAAAATGCCATAGTCAAGGTTGGTTTTTAGCGTCCGCAACCCCTGCACAACATGACGATTGCCCACCACAAAACCCACTCGCCATCCTGCCATGTTGTAGGTTTTAGACAGCGTATGGAACTCTACGCCAATCTCCATTGCCCCAGGAATTTCGAGCAGGCTGGTGGGCTGATAGCCATCAAACGCCAGTTCTGCATAGCACAAGTCATGCACTAGCAGAATTTCATAATGACGGGCAAAGGCAACCGCTTCTTCAAAAAACTCACGCGGGGCAGTGGCGGCAGTGGGATTGCTGGGGTAGTTGAAGTAAAGGATTTTTGCCCGGTTTGCGATCGCCTCAGGAATAGTCGCAAAATCAATCACCCAACCATTTTCGGGCTTGAGCATCACATCGTAAATTTCGGCTCCGGCAATCAGCGGACCGCGAAAGTGTGCGGGATAAGCCGGACTGGGCACTAACACCAGATCGCCAGGATTGACATATGCCAATGCCAAATGGGTTAACCCTTCCTTGGAACCCAACAGCGGTAGGGCTTCGCTTTCCGAATCTAGTTTGACCCCATAGCGCCGTTGATACCAGTTGGTAATCGTGCGGCGAAAGCTAGAAGTTCCTTCAAACGGGGGATAGCCATGATTAGCAGGATCTTGAATGGCGGCGATCGCGGCATCCACCACGGGCTGAGGCGTAGCACCATCCGGATTTCCCATACCTAAGTCAATCAGATCCAACCCTTGCTGGCGGGCGTTCACCTTCAATTCATCCAGCCGCGCAAACACGTAGGGGGGCAGCGATTTCAGTCGGTCTGCGGGAGTCAGCCAGTTTAAAGTCATTCCAACACCTCATCCATAAAAAATTTTGAGGAATGCAACGAGAACAGAGAGGTGTCACTTTTATTGCTGCTAGGAGCGCTGTCTTCATCTACCCGTCTACTTGATCCCTGACACGGTGCCGTTGTAGACACCATTGCCGCCATCAACTGAGTCGGTTCTACATCAAATGGGAGACGATGGATGTCGGAGGATTCTGCACAGGCGATCTCTGCCGCTTGTTGTAAATCGGCGATCGAAATATTTGCCATACCGAGATCCATCAAACTTTGGGGCAAGCCAATTTCTGTATAAAATTTAAGCAGTTGTTGCCGTGCAGTTGCCGCCAGTTGGCTCCCCTGCACGAGTTCCTCTAATCGTAGCTGCACCAAAATTCCATACGCCACTTTCTCGCCGTGCAGGGTGCCGTGGCTTGCGGTCAAGTGTGTCAGCCCATTGTGGACTGCATGGGCAGCAACGGTGCGACATTGGGCACCTCCTAGCCCGCCAATCACGCCTGCCAGCAGCACAGAGGCATCTACGACATCCTGCCAGTCTGCGCTGCCGGGATTTTGCAGGGCGGCAACGGATTTTTGCAATAGAATATCGCGTAATACTCTCGCTTGCTGGACGGCACCGATCAGGAGGGTTCGTTGGGAATGACCGCTGCTAATAGAGGCTTCATACCACTTGGCGATCGCGTCTCCAATGCCAGACACCAGAGTCCGTTGAGGAGCCGTGGCAATCAGGTCATAGTCCAGCACCAGTAACTGAGGACATTGAGATAGGGGCACATCATACAAAAATGCGCCATCCTCAGAATAAACATTAGACAAGGCTGTCCAGGCTGCACAAGTTGCCCCCGAAGTGGGAATCGTCACGATAGGCAAACCGCACTGATGCGCCAATAACTTAGAGGTATCGAGCGCTTTACCGCCGCCAATGCCAATAATCAAATCTGCCTGATGGGTCTGCACCATCTGCCGGAGGGTTTCCAGGGTTGCCTCGCTGCAATCGGGATGATAGCTAGCTTGAGTCGCATGGAGTTGATGCGCTTGAATAGCAGGCTGGAGCAACGGGTAAACCATTGCTAATGTGCGATCGCCCCCGACCAACAAGGGACGTTGCCCTAAACGAGCGATCGCGGCTCCTACCGTCATCAGCACTCCCTGCCCACGAATGACTTGAGCAGGCGCAATGCACAAAGTCGGCAGAATGGCAGAATGGTTAGACATGGCAAGTAAGTTTTTAAAGAAAAACGATAGAAAATATTGATCTACGAAGCAGTCGCTTGGGGCAATTGGGCAAGCTTAGCTGGATCGAGAGCGATTTCCATTTGGTCGTCGTAGCGGGAGGCAAGCGATCGCCGCACTTCACCGAGATATAACGGAATCGATACGCCGGGTTCGGGATGCAAGATGGTTCGCATCCGGATCGTCATTTTATCAGCCCCTTGAGCTAGCCGCCCCGACGAGTAGAGATCGGCGGCAGCTTGGCGCAAAGTCGCTTCTAGCTGAGTTCGGGTCAAGTCGGGCGCTACGGCAATCACCACATTGGGTCCGCCATTATCAAACACGCGAGAAAACCGCGCCGCGTTAGGAATGGATGGGTTGACATAAAAACCTAGGCTCAGGGCATATAAGCCGCCCGTCAGCACTGCCATGAAACTGGTAACGCCTACCAAACGAAAGCGGATGCCCCATTTGAGCAGCAAGCCGAGAACCATCAAAATGGCACAAAAGATGGTGAAATATCCAACCCATTGAGCGATCGCGGTAATTTGAGCCGTTAACACCATAGAGCATTTTAAAAACTAAAGTTTAATCATCCGACGGAGCTAAGCGATCGCGGTCAAGCCTTAGTCAAACAACCAGGCTTTGACCCGCTCCAAGTTTTTCCAGCCCGGTTTGCGAGCTAGCCCATCCTGAATGTTGTGTTCCACTTCTTCTCGCAGTTCAGCCGCAACCATGATGATTTGCTGAGTCAATTCAATGTGTTCACGGACTCCCTTTTTGCCCGCTTCTAGCATTGCCAGCGATAGATTCACCCGCGCTTGAGGATCTTGAGGGTTGAGCTTGACCGCTTTTTGAGCTGTGTCGTAAGCTTTGCTGGGCTTTTCAGTCAACAAATAAAGCCAAGATAAACAAGTCCAAGCGGAGCTAGTTTTGGGAGCGCGATCGCACACTTCTTTAAACACGGGAATTAGCGCTTCGGGGTCTTCCCCTGCCTTATACCGCTCAAGTCCTTCATCAAAGAGAGTTTCAACAGTCTGAGTCATAGGTGAAAAATGCAAAAATCATGACAATGGGCGATCGCGAATGGCGATTAGCCAGCAACCTACTTTAAGCCGAAAACGACTTGCCGCAGCCGCAGGTTTGGTTGGCATTGGGATTAGTGAACTGAAACCCACCCCCAATCATGGCATCACTGTAATCAAGCTGCATCCCATATAAATACAGCAGGCTCTTTGGATCGCACACCACCTTAAAGCCTTCGTAATCATAGACTTCATCCGTTGCTTGAACCTTGGAGGGATCTTCAAAATCCATCATGTAAGACATCCCAGAACATCCACCCCCTCTCACGCCAACTCGCAAGAAAAGGTCAGTTCCTTGCTTCTCTCGAAGTGCCAAAACATGGCTTAGGGCAGAGTCAGTCATCAATATTCCGCGTTGCTGAGACTGTGTAGCTTGGGTCATTGAATTCAAACTCCTTTGCAATTACGAATATAAATCGCAAGTATTTTTCATATCATCCTCTATTCTATCAAGGATAGTTCAGGTCGCGAAAGCATCTGCTTTCTAACAGCAATTGTTAAAGGTTGGCGAAATCCTTTGTAGCCGCAAAAACCGTAAGCAGTAAGATAAGTAATCTACCCGTTGATCAAGCATGATTTTGATCATTGCTTTTGAATTTGGGTCGTTTCGCCTTTGCCGCTTTGTAAATGTCTATGAATGCACTTAATCGTTCTACCCGTCGTCGCCTACAGCAACTCAAGCAAAACCCTTCTAGCGTGTGGGAGGGCGATCGCCGCAAGTTGGCTGGATCTCAAAACCCAGATTGGCTGGAAACTGGTAGTAACCCTGCCACTGATGGAGACTGCATTCTCTGGGTAGATGGCTCCCAAGGAATGGTCAGGGCAATGGATATTGTTACGCCCGATACGGGTTCGGAAGCGGTAGTGCGAACTCTACTTCGAGCGATGGAGCATCCCCATAATCCGGGAGTGCCTGCCCGCCCGAAAAAGATTGTGGTGCGCGATCGCGAACTTCAGTTTTTTTTGCGGGGTGTGCTACAGGATCTGGACATCACCCTCGATTACATGCCTGACCTGCCGCTGATTGACGAAATTTTTCGGGGGTTTCAAGATACAGTTGGCAATCAGCAGCCCCAACTGCCAGCCCCCTATGAGGCAGCCCTGCTGAGTAAAGTCGATGAAATTTGGCATGATGCTCCTTGGGAAGTGCTTGCCGACCATCAAATTCTGGAGATCGAACTGAATCAGTGGGATGTGGGAACGCTCTATGTTTCGATCATGGGCATGTTGGGCATGGAATTTGGCGCTTTGTTTTATCGATCGCTTGATTCACTCAAGCAATTTCGGCAACGGGCAATTGATCAAAGCTCGATCGAAGCCATGCAAGAAGCTTTTTTGGGTCAAGATTGCCTATTTATTACCTATGAAACTGACGAAGATGATTTGGAGGAAATTTCGCTGGACTTTCGGCAGCGATCGCCCGATGAGATTGAGCCAGTATTCGGCAATTTGCATCCCTTAGAAGGGTTGCGATCGTTTTTATATAACGAAGAAGCCGCAACCCTTTTGGTGGGCTTAGAAGCGCTCCATCGATTTCTGGGGCAGCATCGCCAAAAATTCAAAAACGATGCATTTCCGCCCATCAGCAGCCGCTACAAAATTCCACTTGCCGATGAAACTGATGGTGACAAAATAACCCAAATTTCGGTAAAGGTAACAACACTGCCCGATTTGGCAAACGAACTATTGGACATGGAGGAAGAAGATGGAGAATCTGAATTGTCCTTTCCGATCGTGCGAGACGATCTAGTTCCTGAAAGTTCCTTTTTGAGTTTGGGCATGATGCCCTGGGAAGTGCTAGAAATGCTGCGAATTGGCGGGGCATACTATCAATTTAAGGAGGAGCTAACTCAGGGGGGAGAAGGTTTGCCAGTCGTCATGATTCAAACATCTCGCCCTAAGGCAAAAACTATGATTGAAGAGCTACAGGCTGCCGGGGGTTTACAGGGCATTTGTTTTAATCCAGGCGAAAACCCTTTAGAGGGCGATCGCTACGATATTGGCTTGCTGCAAACGGGCAATGGCGATTTGCATCTATTCGGTGAGTTTGGTGAAACCGACCCAACCCACGCCGCCGCTCGCAAAAAATGGGATCAGCGCTGCAAAAAAACAAAAGGCGTTTGCGGGCTGATTATTGCCAAAGGCTTAACGGGTGCCGCACGGGGGAACCCACAATTCAAGGACATGCTGGCATTGTTTGAAGCCAGTGCTATTTCGACAAATGACCTGGGATTAGGAACGCTGCAACTCACCATTGCTATGGATGAGATGTGAGGGAGCAGGGAAGGTCGAAGGTCGAAGGTCGAAGGGTAAGGGAGAGAGTTTTAAGTTTATGATCCGCCTCTCGTAAGTCGCCATTCGTCCCTCGTAATTCGTCATTGGCTAAAATCTTGCTTCATACTCAAGCTGAGCGCGGGTATCGCCTGAAAAGTCGGTGGAGCTACGGAACAGGAGGCGATCGTTAATTCGGTAGCGCAACCCAAACTGGGGCGATTGATCATTAGTGAGTACTTTCAAAACACTAACTGAAATGGTGGGGGTAATATCCAGCGAGGCTTCTGCGCCTAGCCCTAATGTGCTGGTTTTGCCTGAACCACGGGATACATCGGTGGTGCTGGTGGGGAACAGGCGAAACTCGCTGAGTCCAAGCGCATTGCCGATCGCCGTTTGAACATTAGTAAACAGGGGCGTAGACCCGGCTAGGTTGGCAATTCCAAGCAGCGTATCGCCGCGCCCAAAGGTATCCACAAAGCCACCTCCAATCAACGATACAATTTCTTCTTCACTGCGAGGTGGGCTACTGGTCAGTTCTAGAATGTCTGCCAGTTGGCTAGCGGGTCCATTCACCTCTGCCCGTACCCGAATCGTTTGCAATGAGCCAAAACTAGATGCTGGCACGGGCACATCTAAAATTTCGGAAGGGGCAAGCACCAATGGCTGACGACGGTTGTTGACTTGAGCCACCAGTGCCACTAAGCGAACGTTGAGTTCGGGGTCAAGCTGACGGGCTGGAGTAAAGGTGGCGGTTTGGGCAAATCCTCGTTCTAGGGAGAACTGAGTTGTGAATAAGTAGAGTTGTCCGGCGGTGAGACGGATCACGCCTTCGGGGCGGATTTCGTTGAAATTGCCATTTACCGTCAGGTCTCCCTTGGCGATGAAATTGAGCAGGGGCGGTTGGACAATGGCAACGCGATCGCCCAGAGTTAACTGCAAGCCAGCAAATTCCACGCCAGGTGCATTGCCCGCGTCGGCTCCCGTCTGAGCGGCGACTGCGGCTGGATCGGAAAGTGACACTTTGCCATTGCTGAGCAACACAGTGCCGCCGAGGGTGGGATTCAGCGCCGTTCTGCCTACTATCACTTCCCCATCGACACCCCCCTGATAAATTCCTTTGAGGTTGAGGGCAATTTTTTTCAGCGCTACGGTTAAGGGGTTATTCCAATCCGGATCTACAGGCGTAAGTCGTCTCGATAAGGGAAGCACTCCTTGGGCGGTGACGCTGCCCTCGCTGAAGATGCCGACGATTTTTTCAACCCGGATGCGATCGCTATCAAACCGGGCAATTCCAGTTACGTTGGTGAGCGGATCGGGCAGAGCGCGGGCTTGCAGCGTGGCATCGGTGACTTTAACTACGCCAGTTGCGATCGGGTTATCGAGCGTACCGCGCACTCGCACTTTAAATTCGCCCCTGCCGTTGACCCAACTGACTTGATCGGTCAGCACATTCAGCAGGGCAAATCCTTCATCTTTCACGTCTAGATCAAGGCTAATTTGATCGCTAGCGGGCGCGACTGTGGCAAAGGGCAACTGAAACGGTAAGCTGCCGATCGCGGTCAACGGTTCTTTCTCAATCACTGCCACGGTGGCGGCAAAGTCGAGTCGCGCGTCATTGTAAGTAAAATTGCCCCGCGCTGCTTGAACGGGAGTTCCGTTTAATACGCCATTGGTCAGGTAAAAAGAACCTAGCGCTTGAGGATTGGTAAACTTGCCAGAGAGCGTGGCGGAGCCATTTAGCAAGCCTTCTGTGGCTACCGGTAGGTCAACAAACCCCGTCAGCACATCGAGGGGCAGATTCTCGACTCGTAGCTGTCCAGATTGTTGATCGCCTAAAACACGACCAGAGAAAGCGATCGAGGCATCTCCTGATTGCAACCGCAGCGGCAGCAGCGTCAGGGCACCGTTGTCAAAGCTCCCGATCGCCACAATTTTGTCGGCGTTAAACCGTCCCCACTTGAACTGATCGCCTTGAAGATTGAACTTGGCATTCACCCCAGTATTCAGCGAAGCCGCCACATCGATTGTTCCAGTGAATGCGCCCTTCAAGTCTCGCAGTTCTGGCAGGGGAGCCGCAGCGGCGATCGCTTGATTTTGGGCTTCTAGGGTTTGAAGTTCTGCTAGCCGCCGTAGCTGAGTTTGAACGGGAACTAGGGTTGTATCAAAGGGAACCGTCTGCAAATCAGCCGCCTTGCCATAGATCGGCGGACGAATGCCACGCTGGAAGTCTTTCAATTCAAAAATCTGAAGCGCGGTCAACACATCCTGAATATCGCCCTGCTGAATCGCGATCTGGGCGGTGGCTTGGGGATCGGCAGCAAAGGGCTTCACTGTTGCGCCAATTTGAACCAGGGTGTCGCCTCGGCGCAGTTGCCCCTCGGTTAGCGTGGCGATCTGGTTCGCATAGTTGATCCGTCCTGTAAATTGATTGGCGCGGTAGGTGCCTAAGCCGGGTTGGGCGATCGCCACCGTGCCGTTAGCAGTTTGTCGATCTAAATTGATGGCAATGTCGCCATCTAGGATGCCGCTAGGCGAAAACTCTGGCTGGACACCGGGTAGTTGAATTACGCTCAGGGGAACGTTTCGCAATTCGGTGAGCAGCAGTCCGCTTTCGGTGCGACCCCGGGCGATCGCCTGATCTCGCTGAATGTAAAAGCCAATGGGACGGAATCGCGGATCAAGCGCAAAGGCAATCCGATCGCGATCGCCCCGCAAATCCAGCGCCACTCCTTGCGACACCCGCACCGAACCTTGCAAATAAGGTTCAAAGGCAACGCCATTTAGTACAAACTGTTTCAGTGCCGCCGTGCCGTTGACGACCGGAGCCGTCGGCGTTCCGGTGATTCGCCCAGTAAAGTCGGCTCGTCCCGCATATTGAACTGCGGCGGGAACGGGCACTGCGGCATCTTTCAGGTTGAAATCGCTGAGGCTGACATTCAAATCAAACCCAGTGACGGCGGGATTGACCGTGCGTACCGCAATCACGCCATTAGCGCTAAACCCAGTCGCGGTTGCTTGTTGCAGCACAATTTGCTGACCGTTCCACTTTACTTGAGCCGTCAGCGGATTTTGAATCAGGGACAGTCCCTCTGACAGCAATGCGGTTCCTTGAACACGAATATCTGAGGGCTGGAATGATGCCAGAGTGCCAGAGGCTTTGAATTTACCGCTGAGTAAGCCGCGTAGATCAGGCGAAAACTGGGCAAGCCCGATGCCTGCCAGAGTTGCCGCACCCCGCCAGAGACCATCCGCAACCACGGCTTGGGGCGCGACGGTGCCGCCTGCCACCTTGAAAGAGCTATTTTGCAGCGTGATGATGCCATTGGCAACCACGACCTCACCAAAGCCGGGATAGGTGCCGTTGGGCGCTTGGAATTGCGCTACAGTTTTTACTTGATTGGCGAGTCCTGAGACTTGGACTTGGGCATTCACTCGACCCACGGTAATGGGCAATGGGCGATCGCTGTAGGCTTGGGCGATCGCGTCGCCAGAGATATTCAACGCTTGGGCACTAATCGCCACAGTTGGGTTCAGTTTTCCAGCCGCATCTTTTGTTGCCAGGTCAACTCGTCCAGATCCGGTGATTTGTCCGCCAGAAGTGGGTGTTGCCTGCACAGCTTGAAGCACCAGTTCTTCGGCAGCCGTATTCAGTTTGAAGGCGGCAGAGTACTGGCTTAGGTTAATGAGATCGACCGTTCCGGCGGCAGTGCTGCGAACAATCCCAGTTAAAACAGGCTTTTCAATCGCGCCTCTGAGCTTCAGATTAGTTTCAACTTTTCCTGAAACAGGCACGGGCGTGGTCACATCTAGAGTTTGCAGCAGGTCGGATAGGCTCGTAGATGGCACTTTTACCGCGATGTCAAAGCCTTTCTCCAAATCCAGCGTTCCATTGGCAAATCCAGTCACCTTCCCATAGCTACCTTTGACTCCATCCAAGCGAATTTGCGTGTCGCGAAACTGTAATCGCCCACTGGCATTGGTCACAGAGCGCGGCACAGCCGGAATGCCCAAGGATGCTGATTCAAACTCAGCGACTCCATTGATTGGCGTGTCTTTTGTATCTGGACGAAGTTGAACAGTCAGGTTGCCGCCGCCGCGCCCACTGTAGAGGTTGAACGGCAGCCCAATCAAGCGATCGATTTCTGCCAGCTCAAAATTTTTGGCGCGAATGTTGAGCTTCGTCTTTTGAGAAGGCAGCACGGTTTCACCCGCGATCGCCACGGTGCCTCCCGTTTGCGATCGCCCATCTAGCTCATAGACAAACCGCTTGTTGCTATCTAAAATTTTGGCGTTACCTTTGACATCGGTCAGCAATACTGGAATACGCTTATTTTTGACGGGCTTAAGCGGCAGTAGTTCGATGTCTCCATCCTGCATTCGGATGGTGCCTAAGGCAATCATGCCTTCTTCTTGCTCACTTGCCAACTCGGTGCCAATCCAGCCTTGCTTTTCTTGCTCCAAAAAAACCTTGGGCTGCTCTAATGTCACATCCAGTTCGAGTTTGCGGCTCCACAGCGATCGCCACAGGTCAAATTTAACGTCTACCCCTTTCATTTCAGCACTATCGCGATCGGTCGCCGTTGCCGGAACGCTAGAAGCGCCAAACCGAATGCCGTTGAGGTTAATTCCCTCCAGTTCGCCCACCTTCACCGGACGATTCAGCGTTTCGCTCAAGTTTTTGGCAACTAGGGGAGAAAGTTCTTCGTGCAGAAACCTCCAGCCCCACCAAGCAGCACCGCCCAGACCCGCCGCCAGCCCAATGCCGACGGGCAAAGCAATGCGACGAAAACGGCGGAATCGAGCAGGTGACGGCGGCGGTGTCGGAGTATTGTCTGAGTTTGGCGAATTAGTCATTTCCTAGGGCTTGGAAGACGGGTTTGCTAAAAATATACCGTCTACACTACTGGTTCTTGTGTCACAGTCAAGTTTAATTTAGACAGTCTGCCAATCGGACTCTTCCTATTTCCTTCGCTCTTACTCCTTACTTAACCGTTTCAGGTAGTCCCAACCGCGCTGGGGCCAGACGTGCGATCGCCCGGTTTTTTCGGCAATCCACTGGGCTACTTTGGGTCCCGACCAGTCGCCGCCATCCGGGGCAGGTTCCCGCAGAAGTTGCCGGAGTTCTTGCTGTTGTTCTTCGGTCAGCAGCGATCGCGCAGATGACTGTCGCCGCTGCTGACGATTTTTGACGGCATCTGGTCCAGCGTGGTTATATCGCCGAATAATGTCTTTGGCGTAGTCATAATTGAGATCCACGGCTTGAGCCGCCCGTTTGATCGTCCAATCTTGGGCAACCAAGTGCAGCAGTTGCCAGCGACGCGCTTCCGAAATGTCATCTGCCTGTCGATAGCGGGTTTTTAGCTGATCAACCGTCAGATGGGTTTGGAGTTCTGCTTTGGGTGGCATTCCTCATCATTAGGAGTCGGGGAATAAAAAAGAAGATAAAAGATAACGGATTTCGCATTCTAAAGTAGATACTCAGGTCGGGCGATGGAGTAGTAAGCGTAGTGATAGGTGGGGGCATTGCTGCGATAGGCGAGATCGAGGTCGGGAAGTTGAAGACGGCGATCGCTATAGGAAGTGTCGTCGTAGCTGTATGACCAGGAAGAGCCATAATCATAATCGGCATCATAATCGGCGGCTTGGCTGGGTTGGCTGAGCATAGCGGTCACTCCCAACGCGATCGCGGTTGCTGAGAAAATGGGGGAAATCGACTCAGGCTTCATGGCATCTCAATCAGTGCAAAGGTTGTTCCATTTATCTGGTTTTCTTGAAATAGTCCGGATGAAACTAACTCTGCTGTGGAAAATAGTTAGATTTTTTACAAAATCAGCATGACGCAACATAAACCAGATATTGGCTTTATTCCAACTCCAACCGTTGTGGTAGAGGGGATGTTTGCCCTGCTTCAAGTGACTCCCCAAGATGTGATTTATGATTTGGGCTGTGGGGATGGACGAATTTTGATCACAGCGGCTCAGCAGTTTGGGGCGCAAGGGGTCGGCATTGATGTAGACGGCGATCGCATTCAGGAAGCCACTACTAACGCTAAAGCTGCTGAAGTCAGCGATCGCGTCACTTTTCATCACCAAAATCTGTATGAGAGCGACTTTAGCCCCGCAACCATCGTCATCCTTTATCTGCTGACCCATCTCAACTTAAAGCTCAAACCCCAACTATTTCGCCAGCTTAAACCAGGTACTCGCGTGGTCTCCCACGATTTTGATATGGGCGACTGGATTCCAGACCAAGTGATTCAAATTGCGATCGAAGTCGATGAAATCGCTACGCTTTACTATTGGGTGATTCCTAATTGCTCGGTTATGAGCGACCAGTTTTGAATCTTTCGAGAGGCGACTGCGTAAATAGGAGGGTGTTGTGAGTAAAATAAGGACAGATTACTTAAAGTTTCGTAACTTATCCTCAGAGTCGGACATTCATGACTCCAGCTACTTCTCTTTTTTCTCCCGTTGAAGATGACCTTGATTTACTCACGGAAAATCTCAAAAATCTAATTGGTGCCCGTCACCCAATTCTATATGCTGCCGCAGAACACCTCTTTGGGGCAAGGGGAAAGCGCGTTAGACCCGCGATCGTGCTGTTAGTGTCGAAGGCAACCATGCCGGAGCATGAGCTAACCCCGCGCCATCGTCGGCTGGCTGAAATCACCGAAATGATTCATACCGCAAGTTTGGTTCACGATGATGTGGTGGACGAATCGGATCTTCGTCGTGGAGTGCCCACAGTTCACAGTAGTTTTGGCAACCGGATCGCCGTCCTAGCTGGCGATTTCTTGTTTGCCCAATCTTCTTGGTATTTGGCAAATCTCGACAATTTGGAAGTGGTCAAGCTGCTTTCTCAAGTGATTATGGATTTGGCAGAAGGTGAGATTCAGCAGGGCTTAAATCGCTTCTCTACCAATTTATCGATTGAAGCTTACTTAGAGAAAAGCTATTACAAAACAGCTAGCTTGCTTGCCAATAGTTCAAAGGCGGCGGCAGTGTTGAGTGAGGCTTCCCCAGACTTAACTGAATCCCTCTATGGCTACGGTCGTCATATTGGTCTAGCTTTTCAAATTGTGGATGACATTTTTGATTTCACAGGTTCGGCGGAAGAGTTAGGAAAACCGATTGGTTCAGACTTGAAGGATGGTATTTTAACGGCTCCGGTGCTGTATGCCTTGGAAGAAAAGCCATCGCTGGAGGTGTTGATTGAACGAGAGTTTGCTCAACCGGGAGATTTGGAGCAAGCGATCGCGTTTGTGAAGGATAGCCAGGGAATTGAGCGATCGCGCGCCCTTGCCAAACAGCACTCCAAAAGCGCGAT
>CASBQE010000269.1 GCA_949127665.1 Synechococcales cyanobacterium PMM_0083 | reverse complement strand
GATGTCTCTTGCAGCCAGAGCTTGCGCGATTGAGCCGCCCGAACAAAGCGATCGGGAAAAATTTGATAGAAAACCGCGTGTTTAACCCAGTCAGGCGTTTGAATTTGCATAGAAGTTAAAAGACTTAAGCATAAAAGATTAAAGACAAGTTTAAGTAGGTTGAATGGTTCACTTTTGTTCTTAAGAAGACACTGCTCAACCAGTCAAAGCCACAAAACTATTTTCTAGATTATCGAGATCTCGAATGAAGTGAGTCTGTCAATTGGCAGAAAACATTAAAAAAGGAGACACCTTATTCAGGCATCTCCTCCAACAACCAATTTAATTCAGATTTTGGCTACAAGCTTAGTCTTGACTGTAAAACTATGCAGCTACTTTAGATTGTTGTTTTTTCTTCAAGCGGTAGCCCAAAGCCAAGCCAACCAATGTACCACCAATGGTGAAGGGTTCGGGAGCCGCTTCAGCAGAGCCACCCATCAATTTGAAGTCTGCTCCATTATGAGAAGCATCGGCACTAACCTGAACCCCAAAAAATGAGCCTGTCAAACCCAAATCGCTTAAGTTCACGCCCCAAGAACCCACTTTCTGAGCGGAACCAATTTCAGTGGTATTGATGCTGTACTTTGCATCTTTCTGCATCCGGCGATCGAGGCGAAGAATATTTCCAATTACTGAACCATTGCTGTCCAATCCTTGAATAGAAAGATCGCTATTCATACCCCGCTCCCACAGAAACAAGCTGGAAACTGCTTGCTCAAACTGTAGGTTCATTTTGAATGAGCCTCTATCTTCGGTATCAATAATGTTGTTTAAGTTGCGGTTACCCAAGCTAGAAACCACACTCGCGTTCGTTGCCAGTTCTTTGGCTGAACCCGATGCCTTGTCGCCGCGATCGGAACTTGCAGCACCACTATTTCCACCGTTCCACACATCATTACGCAAGATTTCTGCAGATTTGACCAAAGCAAACTGGTCAACAGTTTGACCATTACCTAACGTGACGGAATTTAGAAAGATGTCACGAGTTGAATCCAGTTTTCCAGCCGAATCATAAGTGCCTGAGACATTGCTGGTAAAGGTAAATGCCGCTTGAGCAGGAGAGCTAGATAATACTAAACCAGTTACCAAAACGCTTGCAGCAGTGACGATTTGTTTGAAGTTCATAGCTAGGTGTTTCCTTGGAAGTTTTAGATGAGGTGACTTCCTAAGTATGGATACCTTTTCTTGTATAGAAAATAGCAACTCTGTATTCTTTATCAATTTGATCAAAAATAGATTCAATTGTGAAAAATCGAATAAACAAAGAGTTTTTCGTAAGTCACAAAGACGAGAGAACCATCTAGTGTAAGTAATTTCTACAGCTTATTTGAATTTATTTAATTCACAATAAACTAGCTTCAGTATTTATACAGAACGTAAGATCAGCCCACCTTGCGTAAATGAGCTACATTCCCCAGACCCTTTTCCCAAGGCAGGAGAAGGAGAGATTTTCTACATTCTAAAATTCCCTTGATTTCCTGGCATTGCTGAATCTGGGGATGAAATTTGTAGGGGCGATCGCTTGTGGTTGCCTTCCATCTTGATCAGGGTATGCGCACGACCTACCCTTACAGTCAAAAATCATGTTGCATTCAGCAACGCCGAATTCCTTTTCCCCCGGAGTTTCCGCGATCGCCGATGTAGTCTAGTAAAAGGCAGATTGGCAGAAAAGTATGGCGCAAAATTGGCACCGATTAACCGCGAGTTGGAATGTTCAGCGATGGCGTAAAGGGCGATATGCCAAGCCATTGAAAGCGGCATTGGGCGTTGGAATGGTGGTGTTAATAGCGCGATCGCTGCCCTATTTTGCGCCCATTCGAGCCAGTGATCTGGTGCAAAGCCAGCAGGCGGCTGAGTTCACTGATCGCAATGGGCTACCGCTAGGGACGATATTGACTCGCGATCAAAACCATACGGTGTCGGTGTCCCTCACTCAGGTGTCGCCGCAGTTTCTTCAGGCGATCGTGGCTGCTGAAGATCAGCGGTTTTATCAGCATGGCGCATTGGATGAACGGGCGATCGCGCGATCGCTGCTAGAAGCGCTTCAGGCAAAGCAGATCGTTAGCGGTGCCTCCACCATTACGATGCAACTGGCGCGAATGCTGGATGGATCTCCTCGCACTGCCCAAGCGAAGCTGCAAGAAATCTGGACATCCTGGCGACTGACCGCAGGCATGAGCAAAGCCGAGATTTTGCAGGCATATTTGAACCGGTTGCCCATGGGTAGCAATATTTACGGCGTGGAAGCGGCATCTCGTATTTACTTTGGCATTCCTGCCAGCGATTTGACCTTGGCTCAGGCGAGTCTGCTGGCTGCGATTCCCAACGATCCGAATCGACTCAATCCCTATGATCACCTGCTGTCCTTGAAAAAGCGCCAATCCTATGTGCTAAATCGCATGGTGCAAGATGGCTATATTACCCGTAGCCAAGGCGATCGCGCCTATACCGAAGCCACCGCCCTCCAATCTCGGCAGCAGGGAATTGTGGCTGCCCCTCACTTTTTGTTTTGGTTAGCCGATCAGCTTCCTGCCAATCATCCCGCCCAAGTTCGCACGACACTCGATCGCCCCTTGCAGCAGTTTGTCGAAGCTCAGACTCTTCAAGTGGTTCGCAGCCTTGCCCCTCATAACGTTCACCATGCCGCCGTGTTGGTGCTAGACAACCAAACCGGCGAGGTGCTGGCATATGTCGGGTCACCCGATTATTTTGCGCGATCGCAACTGGGGCAAAACGACGGCGTGCAGGCATTGCGCCAACCCGGTTCTACCCTCAAACCATTTCTCTATCAGCTTGCCCTGGAAAATCGCACGATTCAGCCCAACACTATTCTGGCAGATGTGCCCACACGCTACGCTATTCCTGGGGCGCGGCTGTACAGCCCGTCTGACTACAGCGAAACCTTCCAAGGTCCCGTGCGGGTACGGCTGGCATTAGCAAATTCCCTGAATGTGCCAGCCGTCAAAACCCTAGAAAAAGTGGGCGTAAGTACGTTTCTAGATCGCCTGCGTCAACTTGGTTTTGATCATCTCACCCAAACTCCCGAACACTATGGTCTAGGACTCACTCTCGGCAGTGGGGAAGTCAGCCTATGGGAATTGGCGCAAGCGTATTTAACTCTAGCGAGACAGGGCAAAGCACTGAGCATCAAGTGTCAATTGGATGGGGAGTGTGGGGAGAGTAGGCAAGAGGGAATAGGGAACAGGGAAGCAGCATTAGTCAAAACTCAAAATATCTCCTTCGGAGACGCTTCGCGAACAAAACTCAAAACTCAAAACTCCTCCACTTGGTTACTAATTACCGATATGCTGAGCGATCGCCAAGCGCGATCGCGGGCGTTTGGCGTAGATTCACTGCTGGCATTACCCTTTCCGGCAGCGGTGAAAACAGGCACGTCATCTGATTATCGAGATACCTGGACAGTCGGCTTCACCACAAAGTACACCGTGGCGGTATGGGTGGGAAACTTCGACAGTGCGCCGATGCAGAAAGTATCGGGCGTGATGGGGGCGGCTCCCTTGTGGAACCGGATTATGCTGCACCTGCATGAACAGCAGGAGCCAAAGCCATTTCAAGCGCCAACTGGACTGGTGCAACGCGCGATTTGTGCCGTGTCGGGGGCGCGTCCTACTTCTACCTGTCCAGCGGTGGTGCAAGAATATCTGTTTCCTGAAGAGGTGGCGGCGTATGAACAGGAGCGCGATCGCTTTTTTCCAACGGTTCAGGGTAAAACGCGGTTTAATCTACCAGCGGAATATAACGAATGGCTAGCACGGCAGCCCAAAAATGCGATCGGTTCAACGTTGGAATTGCGAATTGTCTCTCCCCGCAGTGGCGATGTCTTTGTGATTGGTAAAGACGATGCCTCTCAGCGCTTAGAGTTTAAGCTAACGGAAGGCTCTAAGGCAGCAGTGGAATGGCGACTGAATGGTAAGCCGTTGACTGCATCCACTTCTAGCTCATTCTTCTGGAAACCTCAAGCGGGAACTTGGACGCTGCAAGTGAAGCAAGGTCAGCAAATTGACCAGATCAGATTTGCCGTGCAAACAGCCGAGACAAGACCCGCTCGAAAGGGATTCTCTTTTGCCCCAAAATAGAGCCATTTAGGCAGTTGTTTTTGGCTGAGAAGCCCCTACAATAAAGGGCATAAGTACATATACACAGGCACCTAAGACATGGCGAGTGGCGAATCTCAGGTGCAGGGTTCTTTATCGGAACGGGAACTGCAAGTGATTGAATGGGTAGCCACTGGCTTAACCAACCAAGAAATTGCCGAGAAGTTGGAAATTAGTAAGCGTACTGTAGATAACCACATCAGCAATATTCTCACCAAAACCAAAACCGATAATCGTGTGGCTTTAGTGCGTTGGGCGCTGCAATGGGGCAAGGTATGCCTGGATAATGTTAACTGCTGCACATTGCCAACTTTAAACCATTCAAATTTAGAGAATGGGAATGGCGCTGGGAGCCATAATGAATTAATAGTTTGAGCGATCGCCCAGCACACTGTTTTTTTCCAAGGTGGCTTAAACTACCTTGACGTTTCTTCAATTCTTGTCAGTCATTAAGTGAGTCGTTAGATGAATGGTGTTGAAATATCGTATCCGACTCGCTCAGCTACCTTTGGCAGTCTATCGAGAAGTTGCGGCTCATCTAGAGCAGGTGGAAGGGGTGGAAACTGAGTTAGTTTCGCAGACCTCTCAGCAGTTTGACTATGCCTTAAGTCAAATCGATAGCTTATGGATTGACCAGCCTGATGATGCAGCGACAACACAACGAGTCAGTCAAATTTTGGCGTATTATAGCGATCGCTATGGTGCCTGGGAAACCGTTGCTGCAACCCATGAACCTTCTCCGACGTAGAATCCTGGCATGAAAAGTCGCCCTCATCCCCCAACCCTTGCTTTGCCCGTCCTACGGGTCTACTCTCTAAGTGAGAAGGGGAGTCAGATCAAACTACCTCTCCCTAGGGCTACCGTGTATCCACATCTCGACTTTGTTGAGAGTCAATGCCGGGGGACTTCCCCCCGTGCCCCCGCCTTTTGGGGGACTCACTCCCCCAAACCCCCCGCATCAGAGTGCTGGGGGGTTGCCCCAAGGTTCAGTGCAACTGCTCTCTGCTCAATCGGTCGAACTCCAGTTTGGAGGGAGTTTGAGGGAAACAATTGTCCCTCAATGGGGGTTTGGGGGCATCCCCCAATGCCTTTAAAGCAAGGGTTTTGACAATGACGAATCATTGTTCCTAGCTTCTAGAACTCGTGTGTACACGGTAGCTCTCTAGGGAGAGGAATTTAGAAAGAGGGCGAATGTATGAACAATAATTGCCGAGTTTACATCTAACAATCAATTCGCTAACGCACACTATGGGTTCCATTCAAGCCACACGCGGCACACGCGACATTTTGCCAGACGAAGTCGGCTATTGGCAGCAGATTGAAGCCGCCGCACGGGAGATTTTGGGCAGAGCCGCCTATCAAGAAATTCGTACACCGATTTTTGAGCAAACCAACTTGTTTGAGCGCGGCATTGGTGAAGCAACCGATGTGGTAGGCAAAGAAATGTATACCTTTAAAGATCGGGGCGATCGCTCGATTACCCTGCGCCCTGAAGGAACTGCTGGAGTGGTGCGATCCTTCATCGAACACAGTCTCAGCGCTCAAGGTGGAGTGCAGCGGCTCTGGTATTGCGGAGCGATGTTTCGCTACGAGCGTCCCCAAGCCGGACGACAGCGGCAGTTTCACCAAATTGGCGTAGAAGTGTTGGGCAGCCCTTCGCCACGAGCAGATGTAGAAGTGATTGCTATTTTTGTCGATATTTTGCAGGCGTTAGGATTGAAAAATCTAGTGCTAAACCTCAATTCGATTGGAAATGCTGGCGATCGCCAGCAATATCGCGAAGCCTTGGTCGCCTACCTCACGCCCTACAAAGCCGACCTAGATGCCGACTCGCAAGATCGCCTGACGCGCAATCCTCTAAGGATTTTGGACAGCAAAGATGAGCGCACCCAAGCCATTTTGATCGAGGCACCCAGCGTTTTAGACCACCTCAATCCAGATTCAAGTCAACGCTTCGAGCAAGTTCAGGCTTTACTCACCGATTTAGGCATCCCGTTTCTGATCAATACTCGTCTCGTGCGGGGATTGGATTATTACACCCATACCGTGTTTGAAATTCAATCGGCTGATTTGGGCGCTCAGGCGACAGTCGGCGGCGGCGGACG
>CASBQE010000268.1 GCA_949127665.1 Synechococcales cyanobacterium PMM_0083 | reverse complement strand
TCGCCGTTGAGCGTGTTGAAGATGACATCGGGCTGTAGATGCAGAATGCGATCGAGGATTTGGCTAAAGTCCTTATTACCCAAAGGCACATAGGCTTCTTCAAGCACCGTGCCACCTAATCCTTTGAGTTGAGCATCGATAATTTTATGCACCGTGCGCGGAAATACATAGTCTGATCCGACTAAATAAAACCGCTTGCCGCAGTGCTTTACCAGCCACTCTAGGGCTGGTTCAACCTGTTGATTGGGGCAAGATCCGGTATAGAAAATATGTTGGGATTCTTCTAAGCCTTCATATTGCAGGGGATACCATAACAGGGTGTTAAGCTCTTCCACAACGGGCATGACGGCTTTGCGGCAGGCAGAAGTCCAACAGCCAAACAATGTGGCAACCTGGTCTTGCTGGATCAGCTTTCTGGCTTTTTGGGCAAAGGTTTTTTCATTGGAGGCTCCATCTTCCACAATCGGTGCGATCGCTTGACCAAGGACACCACCCGCCTGATTGATTTCGGCGATCGCCATCAGAGTCGCATCCACCAGCGAGGCTTCACTAATCGCCATTGAGCCAGTTAAAGAATGCAAAATACCAACATTTATCATAAAAACTCAAAGTGTCAATGAAATTTTGATGCGCTAGATAATATTGTTCCCTGCTCTGTTTAAGATAGCTAGTCGATTTTAACTATGGATGAAAGAGTAAGGGCGACTTATTCTTTTTTCACCTTTGATCTTTAAAATCTGGCAGTTTTTTACCCTTTTCACTAAAATTTCACACTTGGTTGAGCGGTTGGTGTGGCTGAGTACAGTTGCAAAATCTATATTTTTTTAAGCTAAACAACAACAAAGCGTTTAGAGTTTGGCATAGGAATAAACTCTTAAATGCTCTGTAATAGATAGGCTTTGAAATTAAGCAAGTGCGCACTATCCACATTTCAACGAGAAATCATGACAGACCTGACACCCACACTAACCCCCAACTCTAGTTACAGTCTGACAATTCGCTTTCAGTTTCCCAATCGCCCTGGAATGTTAGCAAACGTGACCACAGCGATTTCTTCCTTGGGCGGCAGTATGGGGCAAATTGACCTGATTGAGCAAACTCGTCAGGTTTCCGTGCGAGATATTACGGTTGATTGTGCCAGCACTGAACACGCTGAAACGATTGTAGACGCGGTTAAGGCGCTACCAGAAACCAAGGTGATCAATGTCTACGATCGCACTTTTACGATCCATCGAGGCGGCAAAATCACGGTCAATAGTCGGATTCCGCTCAGAGGACAGGCAGATCTGGCAATGGCATATACTCCCGGCGTGGGACGGGTCTGCTCGGCGATCGCGGCAAATCCTGAAGAAGTGTATAACTTGACGATCAAACAAAATATGGTGGCGATCGTCACGGATGGCAGCGCTGTATTGGGTTTGGGCAACCTAGGACCAGAAGCCGCCATGCCCGTGATGGAAGGGAAAGCCATGCTGTTTAAAGAATTTGGCGGCGTGGATGCGTTCCCAATTTGTTTGGCGACTCAAGACACCGACGAAATTGTGGAAACCGTCAAGCGAATTTCTCCGGTATTTGGCGGCGTGAATTTGGAAGACATTGCCGCGCCTCGCTGTTTTGAAATCGAGGCACGGCTCCAGCGCGAACTGAATATTCCGATCTTTCACGATGATCAGCATGGCACCGCGATCGTCAGTTTGGCAGCGCTAATTAATGCTTTGAAAGTAGTAAAAAAGCAAATGGCAGAAGTGCGGATTGTGATTAATGGTGCGGGAGCCGCTGGAATTGCGATCGCCCGATTGTTGCAAAAAGCCGGTGCCCAATACATCTGTATGTGCGACTCGAAGGGAATTCTGTCTCGCGATCGCGCCGACCTCAACGACCAAAAGCGCGAGTTTGCCCTGGAAAAAGGTGGCAAACTGGCAGATGCCATGAAAGACAGCGATGTGTTTCTAGGCGTAAGTGCGCCGGGAGTCGTCTCTCCTGAAATGGTGCGATCGATGGCAAAAGACCCGATTGTCTTTGCGATGGCAAACCCCATTCCCGAAATTCAGCCGGAACTGATCACTCAAGATGTGGCTGTGATGGCAACGGGGCGCAGCGATTATCCCAATCAGATTAACAATGTGCTGGCATTTCCAGGATTGTTTCGTGGGGCGCTCGATTGCCGTGCCCAAACCTTCACCACCAGCATGTATTTGGAGGCAGCCCACGCGATCGCGGAGCTGGTCAAACCCTCCGATCTCAATGCTGAATACATCGTTCCATCCGTCTTTGACGATCGCGTCGCCACCGCTGTCTCTGCGGCTGTTCAACGCGCCGCCCGTCACGATGGAGTCGCCAGGAATTAGCAGGACAAAAGATAACCAGTTGCCACTGCTCTTGCTGGCGGTGCTAAAACTACCGTGCTAGAGGCGATCGCCGCTCAACTGATGTAGAACCCATTGGGTTAAGTCAAGTACAGGCGATCGCAACAACTCACATGACCTTTAGCATTAGCCTGTCTTTAGTTGCTCCAACTTTTGCCGAATCAAGCTTTCAACTTCCTCAATCTCAGCATGTGATTTTGGGATATCAAAAGTTGCTGGAGATGCTTCAGCAGTAAAGCGATCGACGAAGGCACGAAATGCAGCCTCATCAGCACGATGGGCAATTACATAAGCTCTTAGCTCAACCTTGGTCATGGTATTGAAGTCAGGCTGAATCATCAGAATCTCCAAAGACCAGTGCGATAGACTTCCACCTCTATGTTATCTCCTGCCAAGATAAACACGTTACCTGTGCGATCGTCGAGGCGGACAACAAAAATAGGAGTGAATGTGTTGGTTAAAGATTGGTATAGAACAACACACCGAATACCTTGTTCAGCAGTTGGCAAAGTCTAACTCCTCGCAACCCAGTCGCTTTGCATCAGAGTATCAGGTAAAGGGAAAACAGAATCCCTCGAAAATGGGTAGACACTTGGATATAGCTAGATTTTAGGTTAAAAAAGAGACATCTCCTCGCTGCGCCAGCCCCCATGTCAGAAGAAGCACCTGCGGAAGAAGCCTCTGCCTATTCCCCCACCACGATCGAGAAAGTTTTTGAATTACTCGACAATAAACTGGTCACGTTTGGCATTCTAGGGGCGCTAAGCTTTGTGGGTGTCACCAAAGCCCGTGAAAATCACTGGACAGAAGCAGGCTGGTGTTTTGTCGGAGCCGCTGGGGTTTGGCTTGCGATCAAAATCGGCAAGAAACTAGCACCCAAGTTAGATCAAGCAATGGATGAAGCGATCGCAACCCTAGAGCGATCGCTATCAGCCCTGAGAGCAGACTTTGAGGGGCAATACCTACAGCAACAGGCGAGGCTCTGCGAAGAATTTACGGCTGAGGGTTTTAACCCCGACCTCACGACCCTACGCGCCTAAACAAGCCGCCAATGGGAAGCCAAGCAGGCAATGAGACTGACGAGATATTTTTTTGTATCATCCTTGTAAAGGGAATGGAATCCAATATTCTGGACGACCGTTGTTTTGAATCACTTCATCAAATATCTGGATCAGCCAGTCTTCAAAAGAGTTCGCAATAACGTGTTCTGCGTGCCACTCTTCAAACAAGTAATCATGTTGAGAATCAAGCACCTTGTACTCTGAATTGGCATAGGTTGTAATATCAAAGCTACAGAAATCACCTGTGTTTACATGACCTAAATAACAGAAAGCAATATACTTTTTCTCGCCATCATCCTCGACATAAACCCTGTCTTGGTACTGATTAAACGGAACAAGAGCACTAGTGCTTTGAATCAGAACTCCACTATTAGTCCACCAGGGCGAAGTAATTACAAAACTCGGCTCATCGCCGCAAAAAATGTTTGCTCCATTGCTAAATCTCAAAAATTCCTTGTAGCTATTGGGTAGAATGCATCCAAGCTCTTCTTCACAGCGCTGAATATCACTCTGACTAGCAGGGGGGTTGAATCTGAAACCTAATGCAGCATTTTGAGCTTCTAATAATTGTTGCGCTTGCTCAAGCTTTTCTGGAAACCACCTATACATGGCAATACCAATCAGAAAACATTCAGGAATTTACCAGTTTAAGTTACTAAAACTAGCCCACCAAGTCGTAAAAAGCTGATGAGTGGCTGATCCAAGAAATACACCGTTGATTGATGGATCATTTCCCCCTCCCCAAGCTATGGGTTTTATGTGGTGAGCCTGCATCGGCTCAGGTGGAATGACCCAGTTCTGTGCCACATAAATTTGCCGTAGTTTGTCAGGAAAATCATTTGCTCTCGGCTGGCGCAAGGACGACAATTGGGTGACCTCCGACAACCTCACATACGACCTGGATAAATCTCTTGGCGGAGAGTTTCCTTGTAGGTGGAGAGATCGAGGGCGATTGATTCAAATCTCTTGGTGTATTGGTTTCTTCTTTCGCGTCCAGACTTGCCAAGTCTAAGGCACAAGGGTTCTAGCCATTTATAAAGTTTTATTTCAAGGGTCTTTCTCCCGATAGAACGGCGTTTTCGGGGTTTTGTTACCTGGCACTGCAAGGTCAAAGTCAAGGTTAGAGTCTAACGATTGGGCAGGGGTAAATTGCAGGCTGGCAATTTGAGGATTAAAGCAATTTGCCAATACAAACTTTTGGGAGACCTGGCGAATTTCGTCCAGTGAGGCATCCCACTCAGCCCACAGAGAAATTTGTCCGGGAACGTCTGGTTCCTAGGCTCTGCCTGGGAATCTAAATTCTTAGTGAGGCTCCGCCTCTCCATCATGAGGCAGAGCCTCACACAGAGTATTCCCAGCCGGAGGCTAGGAACAAGGCTAACGGCTGGAAGATTTGGGAGATATATCTGGTTCCTAGGCTCTAATTGGGAACCCTAATCAGAGGATCTGCCTCTGTTGTTTCAATCCAATA
>CASBQE010000267.1 GCA_949127665.1 Synechococcales cyanobacterium PMM_0083 | reverse complement strand
TTCAGGATATTGATCAGCTTGCGGGATATTTGAATGCTGCGGACTATGTGCCGACGAGTCCGTTTGCGTTTGGGCAGGAAATGGGCTGGGCGATCGCCCGATTAGAGCAAGCGCGACAGTCTCAAGAAGTTGTGGCGATTTGGGGCGATTTTGATGCGGATGGTGTGACGGCAACGGCGGTGTTGTGGGATGGCTTGGGGCAATTTTTTACGCCACAGAAAACACTGCTGTATTACATTCCCAATCGCCTGACGGAATCTCACGGGCTATCTCGGCAAGGGCTGGAATATTTGCATACGAAGGGCTGTCGCCTGATTGTGACTTGCGATACGGGCAGCACGAATCTGGAAGAAATCGAGATCGCCCGTGAGTTTGGCATTGATGTTATTGTCACCGATCATCACACCTTGCCGAGCGATCGCCCCCCAGTTATCGCCATTATCAATCCGCGCTACCTAGAAACCACTCATCCGTTGGCGAGTTTATCGGGTGTAGCGGTTGCCTACAAGCTGGTGGAAGCGCTGTATGAAACACTGCCGGCAGTGCCGCAGAAGCCCCTAACTGAACTGCTGGATCTGGTGGCGATCGGATTAATTGCCGACCTAGTGGAACTGAAAGGCGACTGTCGCTATTTAGCACAGTTGGGCATTGAGCAATTGCAGAAACAGAGCAATCCGATCACTATGACCCGCCCCGGTGTGGCAAAACTGCTGGAATTTTGTAAGCGCACGGGCGATCGCCCTACGGATATTTCTTTTGGGTTGGGTCCTCGGATCAATGCCGTCAGCCGCATTCAAGGGGATGCTCATTTTTGTGTCGAGCTGCTCACCAGCCAAGATGTTCACCTCTGCAACCAACTTGCCGAAGCGACCGAACTTGCCAATGCCCGTCGCAAAGCTCTGCAAAAAGAAGTGGTGCAGCAAGTCACGGCGCGGATTGCCCCACTCGACCTTTCCACTACTCGCGTGATTGTGCTTGCCGATGAGCAATGGCACCTCGGCGTATTGGGACTCGTCGCCGGACAGATTGCCCAAGAATATGGCAGACCGACGATTTTGCTCAGCACAGATGGAATGACAACTCCGCTTGCCCGTGGCTCGGCTCGATCAGTCAATAACATTGATCTCTATCAACTGGTGAAGGGGCAGGCACATTTGCTGCATCGGTTTGGTGGTCATCCGTTTGCAGCGGGGCTGAGTTTGCCTGTGGAAAATGTGCCGCTGTTTATGGAGGCAATTAATCAGGAGTTGCGGCAGGTAGAAATAGGGGCGATCGCGCCTGCTCTGCAAATCGATCTGACTGTAACGGTCGCTGAACTTGGCAAAGAGTTATTTCAAGAATTAAAGCTGCTGGAACCCTGCGGTATGGGCAACCCCAGTCCCAAGCTGCTAATTCAACACTGCTGGTTTGAAAAAGCCTGGAACAAGAACATCAAGGATCGACGCGGTGGCAAGGTGCAATACATCAAAACGGAGTTTGAACTGCGGGACGATTCCACAGAGCAACCCTTTCCGGGCGTGTGGTGGGGGCACTATCGAGAGGAGATTCCCCAGGGACGCTGTGATTTGGTAGTTGAGCTAGATAGCAATACCTATGAGCGCCGCTATGAAGTGCGGATTGTGGCAGTTCGCCCACGGGAAACCATTCAGCTACAAGATTCTGCCCTTCCAAACGATTGGCTGTTGGATTGGCGGGGCTTGGATCAAGCAATCATTGCCACAAAAATACAGCAGAGTCAGGTCGCCGAAAAAATGCCGCTGATACTCCGACACGCTCCCACTAGCTGGGCAGAGTTTCAGACGTGGGTTCGACGTGCCCAACAGGAGCAGCGATCGCTGGCGATCGCCTACACCTTACCTATACCTCAACCGCCCATGGATGTCTGGCAAACCTTGGTGGGCATTGCCAAATACCTCAGCCGCACTGCAAAGACTGCAACCCGTCAACAATTGTTAGACAAACTGGAACTGAGCGATCGCGCCTTACAGCTTGGCTTCAAAACCTTGATGTTGCTCAATTTTGAAGTGCAGCACCACGATCAAGCTTTTGCGATTACCGGAGATACGGGAATCGCGCCAACCGAAACGCCTCCAGCCTTAACCGACGCTGTGCAAAACTTCCTCAATGCAGTCAAAGAAGATCAATTTCGTCGTCAGTACTTCTTTCAGGTTCCGGTCTCGATTATTCGCGCCCTCGCCATTCGATCCTAGCCATTCCATCCTCGCCTTGCCTATGAAGCCGAACGATTGTTGTAATCGCTTGTCATTAATCCTGAACGGCTCGAACGGCGCACAAAGTTCTTCAACATATAAGTCAGGTCATCGGGAGCCAGAGATGCCGATAGCGCATCCACTGTATTAATCGCGCCCGATTCATGCAGGTCATACAACGCCTGGTTTAGAGTTTGGCTACTGTCTATGCCTTCTTCCATTAATAAATGAATATCATCAAAATTGCCCTTGAGCAAATAGTCGCGAATGGTTGACGTGTTGACCATAATTTCTAGAGCGGCAGTGCGTCCACCTTGGGTGGTGGGCACTAGGGCTTGAGCAATCACGGCATTCAGGGCATCCACAATTTGAATGCGAACGGTTTCCTGTTCTTCGGGGCTGTAAAAGTTCAGCAGACGCTTGAAGGCGTTCACGGCTCCTTTAGTGTGCAGGGTGCCCAAAACAAGGTGCCCGGTTAAAGAGGCGCGGATGGCGGTGTCTACGGTTTCGCGATCGCGCATTTCCCCAATCAAGATCACATCTGGATCTTGGCGCAGGGCTGACCGCAGAGCATCTTTAAATTCGTGCGTATGCAGCCCAACCTCGCGCTGGGTGAACAAAGCCTGGTTCGATGTATGCACATACTCAATTGGGTCTTCGATGGTCACTATCTTACGAGGATAGGAGTCATTCACATGGCGCAGCATTGCCGCCAAGGAGGTCGATTTGCCGGAGTTGACTGATCCCGTAATCAACACTAAACCCTGGCGTTCTTCAGCTAAGTAGCCCAGCACAGCGGGCAAATTCATCTTTTTCAGGGTCGGCACATTCAATGAAATCAGCCGCAGCACCATGGAGCCACCCATCATCGACTGAGCGCAGTTGACTCGACACCGCACTAACCCTTCATACAAAACGGCTGTATCTAACTCTTGAGAAACTTGAAACTTTTCGCGCTGGGCAGGAGTGAGCAGTTCATCTAAAAAATCATCAAATTGGGCGATCGTCACTCGACCATAAGAGGCTTGAAAAACCATTTTGCCCTGAATCCGAAATCGGGGCACTTCGCCCACTTGCAGGTGAATATCTGAAGCCTGTTGCTTGAAGGCATCTTCCACCATGCCGCGCACAGTGCCATGTTTCAGCACTTCTGCATCGGGTTCATCCAAAGCGATGCTATAGAGCCGCAGAGAATCGGTGCCCTGAGCCGTGGGCGCGCAAATAATTCGCCCCTGCATAAATCCCTGAATTCGCACATCGCTGTCTAGCTTACGAGTGGTGGCGTAGTGCTGAATTTGTTGAGGCGAAAGCACTTCTTGAAGATAGTGCTGAAACAGATCCGCAGTGACCGTGGAAAAATGCCCTTGGGGGTGCATTTCGCCATTGATGCGATAAAACGGCGGGCGACCCATTTGTAGGTAAAGCACGGAAGCCCCGCGATCGCAGGCATCTTGAATAACCTGCCGGATAGAAGTAGGCGTATTGAGCTGAGGTTCAGCAGAAACTTGAGTGGCAGTCATGGCGGTGTTGGGCGATGTGAGAAGCAATCAATAGAAACAATGCCTTTTTTTAGCAGGTGAAAGGGTTTCGTTATCAGGGTTCTGAGTCAAGCACCTGTCCATGTAACTCGATCAAGGCTTCGGTTAATCGAGCTAAGCGGCTCTCCATTTTGCGTTTACGACCCAAAATATGCTGAAAGCGTTGAAAGCGCGCGATCGCTAAACTGACATCGGGCACCTGTTCCGCCGGACAATCGCGCAGCCAGGGCTGTCCCGTTTCACTCAGTCCGCAGAGGCAATAGCCACCGCTATGTTCCTCGGTTTCTAGCCAACCGTCTACCATCGGTCCTTCCGCATAGATTGCCTCAACTTGCAGAGTCAGCGTTTGTAGAACAGTTTGCCAACCGTTTAGAGTGGATTGCATTTCTTGCAGTAAGCTAACTGCGAGAGCCGCATTCACTGGCATCGAAGCAGGATTTGCAGAGGCAGGCGAAGCAAAGGGCATAGAGAGAGGCTGCGCGATCGCCCCTTCTGCCAAAACAATGTGATCTGCCAAGTAAAATGGCAGTGATAAAGGCGCTTCTGTTGTCCACGGTTCAACCAATACAGATTGCTCTACCGTGCGAACATCCATTTGTTGGAGGGCGGCTTCTATTCGTTTCAGATCTGGTTTCATTGCAACCTACTCTCTTACTTCCGAAAATAACGTCGATTTTTAGACCGTCCCGTTTATAGTAAACACCCGAATCGGCTATTTGTAGCCTTTTCATGCATAATTTTCAACACTTTTCTAAAATTTATGTCAAGACATCTCATTTTGGTCACCGGACCCAGCCGATCGGGTAAGAGTGAATGGGCAGAAGATCTAGCCGCTCAGGTTGGCAATCCGGTGATCTATGTGGCAACCTCTCAGCTTGACCCAGCCGATTTAGAGTGGCGATCGCGAGTTCAACGTCACCGCGATCGCCGCCCAAAAAACTGGACGACTCAAGCAGTGCCGCTTCACTTGGCATCAGCCATTGCCACAGCGCCCGCTGACCATTGTTTGCTAGTCGATTCTTTGGGCACCTGGTTAACAAACTGTTTAGATCAGCCAGAAGAAGACTGGGAAAAAACAACGCAAATACTGCTCGTTAGCCTTCAATCAACCTCAAACACTGTCATTTTAGTTGCCGAAGAAACCGGATGGGGCGTGGTGCCTGCCTATCCTTTGGGGCGCACCTTTCGCGATCGCTTAGGTCATCTCACTCGCCAAATTAGCGCGATCGCGGATACCGTCTACCTCGTCACCGCTGGCTATGCCTTGAATTTGAGTCAGCTAGGCACACCGTTAAAAAACATCAGCCAACGTTGATTGCCGAGTGCGATTGGCGTAAGTGCGCGATCGCCTGCAAAATCTCGCCAACAGCTAAACCTTTTGACTTTTCAAACTTGCCCTATACGCCTTGTCGTTCCTAAAGCAAACTCATCTAAAACCTAACCTTGCTTTGAGATCTGACGAGATAACGTTCCGGTTGAGCGGCAGCAGATTGACCAGAACGTTAGACGAAAAGACTCTAAACTGTCCTCTCCAGCCGGGTTGTTATGCCGTGTTTCTTAACGATAAGACTGCAACTGCCACAGTTAGCAACTGAAACCGACAAGATTATGGGATGAATAACCGACCAGCCCCCATGTATTGCTCAATGTCTAAAACAATTTCGATAAGGCTTTCAACACAGCGTTCTCGATACTCAAATTCGTCAAGGCGATCAAGATTCCCAATCGTCACCACTGGAAACGAGTTTGCTGTATTCTCCTCGCGCATCACTTCTTCCAGCGAATCTTCACCCTTCATATTCCGGTTAGCTGTGAGAATCATCATTTGGTTTTCCTGAGCGTAACGCCAAACAACGCGATCGCTGTTTTCCATCGACAGCCCGACTTCCCGAAAAGTGATGAACCGAACTGATATGAATTCGAGCCAGCCCATTTTCATCAAAGCACCCAGAAAAACAAGCGCATAGCCGTCCAAATTGTAGTCAATTAAAAAATTCATCTTTGCTCTGCGGCGCGTCTCGCTTTCTGCTCTTCAAGTTTCGCCCAAAGAGCTTGACGTTCTGGCTTGCGCGGCGTTGCTGCAATTCGAGCAAAGCGATCGCGATTGTACTTTTCCCAGTACTGGCGAATCTCTTCCCTGGTCTGAAGGACTTCTTGATATTCAGCTTCGACCTGAGTTCGATGTGCTTCAATGTAGGACAAGGCTGAATCAATCTGCGCGTCTGTGAGATTTAATTTATCGCGAATGAGTTTAGGTGGATACTGCGATTTTAGAAAATCGATCACATCGTAAAGGCTGATGCGGGTACCTGCGATCGTCAATCCTCGCTCGGTACGAATAATTGTGCCTCTTTCATTAGGTGCTGAAACCATATCGACCACCTCCCAGAATCTGCCTTCATATTACCTCACAAAAAAAGCGGGATAGGTCAAACCCGTCCCGCTACTGTTATCAATGAGATTACGTTTTAAGCTTTACTGCTAACCAAGCGAGTTAGTAGGTCGTTGCGTACTCGTTCCTCTTGTTTTTTAATTTGTCCTGGAATCGTGAATAGGT
>CASBQE010000266.1 GCA_949127665.1 Synechococcales cyanobacterium PMM_0083 | reverse complement strand
TTGCACCGGAACCGGAACCGGAATTACAACCAGAAGTAGATCTCACCCCACCTTTGCCATATGCCAAGCTGCACACAATCACCTGCGGTGACTTCACTCTCCTGTCCAAAACCGATTGGTTGGCGATTCGGGGTTACGCAGAATGGGAAATGTATTCTTTTCATCTAGACTCTATTCTTCTCTATACGGCTTACTATGCCGGAATTAAAGAAGAAATTTTGAATGATGATATGCGGGCTTACCATATTGAGCATTTTTCAGGCTGGACCCCTGAAGCTGAGCGATCGCAAGTTCTTGATAACCGATTGTCATCTTTAGGAATTCCTAAACTTACGATGGAGCAACTCGACGCGATCGCCCGCCTGATGGAACAGCTTGGCAAACCTATTTTATTCAACGATGAAAATTGGGGACTGAACCAACACACTCTCCCGGAAATCATTATTGCCCCGGCGATCGTGCAACGCTGACTTTTGATGCTGAAGCGATCGCTGTATTAGAAAAGCTGCTCTATGAAAACAGAATTTCGAGACGATCAATATCAGCTTTCTTACCCAGATGGAGTAGAAAATCATTGGTGGCATTTAGCAAGAAATAGATTGCTCGAAAAGCAAATTAGGAATTTATCAAAGCAAGATGCAGCGATTTTAGATGTGGGGTGCGGTCGTGGCATAACTGTGAAATATTTAAGAAGCAAAGAGATCGATTGCCTTGGCATTGAGCCTGCTAAAGCTCGACCTTTGAAAACGATAGAGAAATATATTTTTGTTGGGAAAAAAGCGGAAGATTTATCTGAAAGTGAACGAAATCGGTATAGTCTGCTTCTTTTCCTAGATGTGATTGAACATATTGCCAATCCTAATATTTTTTTAAAAGATTTAACTGCGCTATTCCCAAATTTGACTCACGTCATCATTACGGTGCCGGCTTGCCCTGAGTTATGGTCCAACTACGATGAATTTTATGGGCATTATCGGCGGTATAACATAAGCATGGTTAAGAGTTTATCTCAACAACTTAACTGGCATCTGATGTGGAATTTTTACTTTTTCCAACTCCTCTATTTGCCTGCAAGAGCTATTACAAAAACGGGTCAGAAAAGAGCAGTTGAAATGAAAGCTCCAAAAGGAATAAGCAAAAGTGTTCATCTAATAATTTCCTATATTTTAACCTTTGGAAATCAGGGTCGTTTCTTAGGCTTGCCAGGCACATCAATCATTGCTTGCTTTTCTTTGCCTCAATCTAAGTAGTTAGTTGAAAGTAATGAATTTAGTGATCTTAATGAAAAATACCTGATACTTTGATGCCTGACTTTGTTCGCATCCCCAAGCAAACACTCATTAAATAACGCTTTCGCCTTATCCATCTTCCCTTGCCATTCTCCAGGTTGGCGATGAGTCGATGCGCTTTACGACACTAGCGCTTTATAGCGTTTGACACGGCTTCGCCAGCAGCACGACAGGATCTTTTTTGCATGGAGTACTCTGTCCCAAAATGAGAGTTAGACCTTGAACTTTTCAGTGATGCGTCGCATTGCCTCTGCTACATTTTGGCGGCTGTTGAACGCAGAAATTCTAAAATATCCTTCACCTGCGGCACCGAAGCCAGAACCCGGCGTGCCGACCACATTGGCGGTGTTCAAAAGCTGATCAAAGAAATCCCAGCTAGAGAGGTTCTGGGGCGTTTTCACCCACACATAAGGCGCATTCACGCCGCCGTATACTTGAATGTGTGCGGTGGTCAACTGCTCACGAATGATTTGGGCATTGTCCATGTAAAAGCGAACTAGCGCTTGGACTTGGCTCTGTCCTTCGGGCGAATAAACGGCTTCTGCTCCCCGTTGAACGATGTAGGATACGCCATTAAATTTGGTGGACTGACGACGGTTCCACAGTTGCCACAGCGATACATCCGAGCCATCCGCAGCTTTGCCCATTAAAGTTTTAGGCACAACGGTTAAGGCGCAACGAGTTCCAGTGAACCCAGCATTTTTAGAAAAAGAACGGAATTCGATCGCACACTCTTTCGCTCCTTCAATTTCATAAATCGAGTGTGGTAAGTCTGGGTCGGTAATAAATGCTTCATAGGCTGCATCAAAGAAAATGATGGAGCCGTGGGTTTTGGCGTAGTTGACCCAGGCTTGCAAATGTTCACGTGTGGCAGTGGCTCCAGTGGGATTATTAGGGAAGCAGAGGTAAATCAAATCCACCTTTTCAGTGGGAATGCTAGCGGTGAAATGATTTTCAGCCGAGATGGGCAAATAGACCAAGCCGCCATATTCGCCGCGATCGTTAGCATCGCCCGTGTGACCCGCCATGACGTTGGTGTCTACATATACGGGATAGACAGGATCGGTAACGGCGATCGTGTTAGTGCTGCCAAAAATGTCGAGTATGTTGCCGCAGTCACACTTAGAGCCGTCAGAGACAAAGATTTCTGAGGCATCAATGTCACAGCCCCGCGATTGAAAGTCAAACTGGGCGATCTTTTCCCGCAGCCATGCATAGCCTTGTTCGGGACCGTAGCCTTTGAAACCATCGCGATCGCCCATTTCTTCCACAGCTTGGATCATGGCGGTGCGGCAAGCTTCCGGTAAGGGTTCCGTGACATCGCCAATTCCCAACCGGATTACTTTCGCATCTGGATTCGCGGCAACAAAGACATTCACTCGTCGCGCAATTTCTGGAAACAAGTAGCCCGCTTTGAGCTTGAGGTAATTATCGTTAATCGTTGCCATAGGATTGCTAAAACTTAGTACAAGGGCTGTTCGTTCTATTATTCCGAAGAATGGGTTAAAAAGCAGCCAAGCACAAAACGGGATTCCCAAAAAAGCTCAGCCCTAGCTTCTCACCCTTTGCTTACATTCGGTTGGGAGCCGCCAAATTGCGGAACTGGGTGAATTGTGACTCAAACAGCAGCTTCACGGTTCCGGTCGGACCATTCCGATGTTTAGAAATAATCACCTCCGCAATACCGCGATCGGGGGTGTCGGGATTGTAGTACTCGTCGCGGTACAGCATCATGATCAGGTCTGCATCCTGTTCGATCGCGCCAGATTCCCTCAAATCACTCATCATTGGGCGTTTGTTAGTGCGTGATTCCACCCCCCGGCTCAACTGAGACAGGGCAATCACGGGTACACTTAGTTCTCGCGCCAATGCCTTCAGCGAT
Source organism: Synechococcales cyanobacterium PMM_0083 (assembly GCA_949127665.1). GTDB lineage: Bacteria > Cyanobacteriota > Cyanobacteriia > Leptolyngbyales > Leptolyngbyaceae > ULC077BIN1. Next base: position 98 of record CASBQE010000266.1, on the reverse strand, counting down.
CGCGTGATTTTAGACAGTTCTTGCACCCGGTTTTCGCTGCCGCCATCCATCAACTGCAAATAGTCCAGCACAATCAGTCCCAACGCGCCGCCCTGCTC
>CASBQE010000265.1 GCA_949127665.1 Synechococcales cyanobacterium PMM_0083 | reverse complement strand
GGGAAAGCTGGTAGAGGCAAGATCCCGAAAACCCGCTCGATCGTGTTCCCTATAACGTTAACCGTGCCAATGGAATTAATCAGTGCCAAGCCCTGTCCCGTGGAGAATGTGACTGCACCCAAGATGGGAACAGTAAGCGGTACAGAGCGCGGTGCTATGTCGCTAATTTGGTTGGTCGTGATGTTGGTCGTGCCGGACGTTCCAGCGATGACGATGCCCTGATCAACCGCGTTCCGAACTGTATTGTTTGCAATGGTCGTGGTGCCATTGAGCGCACCCGCTACGGCAATGCCTTGCCCACGAACCGTGTTGACCGTGTTGCGACTGACCTCCAAGTTGCCATTCACACCCGCCACGACAATTCCCTGTCCGGTGGTGAGGGTAATGTTGCCGAGTGGCGGAATATTGGTTGTGAAATCGGCTCCAATGGTATTTGCAACGCTGTTATCCGCGATCGCCACGTTGCCCGTAGCATTCAATAGCACAATGCCTTGAGTCGCGGTGCCCGTAACCGTATTCCGAGCAATAGTGGTTGTACCGTTGGTTGTGGCAATGACGATGCCCTGACCGCTGGGCAGAGGAATGATGCTACCCGGATTGGGAATAGTGATCGCCCCGATCGTGATATCCCCTGTAATCGGATTGGCGAGTAGGGCTGTGCCACCGATTGTGCCGCTGACTGCGTTATCGGTAACGGTGGCAGTGCCGACATTTTGAATGTAAACGCCCTGATTTTGGGCGGAAATAATCTGATTGCGGAAAAGGTTGGCGATCGCCACTCCATTTCCCAAAATGCCTGCATCCGCAGTGTTGCGAATGATGTTATCCCGAATATCAACCTGGTTGACGTTGGTAAAAGTGACTCCGGCTCCGGTGGCGCTGGTGATGTTAAAGCCAGATAGCACCGTGTTGCTTCCCATCGTAATCGTGCCGTTCACAAGTGGACGGACGGCACCGATGCCTGATAGCTCCAAGCGCACATCCGAAATTCGTTGCCCTTGAAAGGCGGCGGGGAGAATTTGGGTTGGAAAGGTCGAAAGTACCTGGACGCGATCGCGCACCGTAAAACCCGGAATGCCGGGATTACTCCCAGCCTGCACATACACAATCGAATTACCATCCGATCGCGTGGCATTCGATGCGGATTGCACAACGCCAAAGGGGTTTTCAAAGGTGCCATCGCCGCCGCTACGTCCCGCGATCACATGCTGAAAGAGATAGGGCTGTCCGGTTGCGGGATTCTCTATTGCCAGGTCGAATGGCACAGTAATGCTGGTGGTTTCGCGCTGCTGGTCAATCGCGATCGTGCCAATCCGGGTTGGAGACTCTGCCATCCGCGCCAGCAGAGATTTGGGAGCCGCGCCTTTAGGACGCACTCCCGGCAACGTCAGGGCGATCGTGCCAAATACATTCGTGCCAAACAGTCCATCATGCTGCAATGCAACGCCCAGCAGCAAGTTATCCGTCACTCGTGCCTCTAATCTGCCCCGTACCCCCACCACACTGGGGCTACCCGCTGCACTCAGATAATACAGTCCGCCATAGCCCCGCAGATCGCCGCCATCATCAGGAAATTTGACTAGCCTGCCGCCTATCTCAGCATCAAACCCCGCCATTGCCGCTTCTGTATCACGGATGGTCAACTGTTGCTGGATAACCGATGCCACCAGCCGATTCGTTTGAAAGCGGATACTGCTGACTGAGTTAGTGGATGTGATCGTGCTTTCTCGCACCGTTTGACGGGTGCTGCCAGCCGGAATATAGCCATTCACCCGCGCATCCCAACTTTCGCCCAAGGTTTCCAGCCCCAGCCCCACCTGCGAAAAGACATTGGAGCCAGTGTCACGGTTATCGTAGGCGAGGTATGCGCCATATATTCGATTCGCAGCGGCTTGATAGGCACGATAGCCCAAGACCAGACTGCCACCCGGATTGGCATCGTTGTCCAGCAGAAATCGCCCTTCCAAAAACAGCAGGTCTTTGCCGGGAGTTTGCATCAGAGGAATGAATCCCTGGATGTTGGCAAACCCGTCGTAACCACCGCCCGGAGTGGTGTAGCCGACCCCAACACGCGGCGTAATCACCAGATCAGCAGCTTTAGTACTGGCAGGAATGGGAGCGGCTTCGTTAGGTTGCGCCTCGGCAGGATGGGCGATCGCGATCGCAAACAGCAAACTCCAGACATATCGCAATCGTCCCTTCATTTCCAAGCCTCACAAAACACACTTCCCGCATTTTTAGCCGAAATGGTCTGGCAATGTCAATTTATTTGAAGTTGCGAGGGCAGGGTTCGGATAGCAATGCCATCTATTATGGGTGCCGGGTTTCAGGTGCCAGACACCTTTTATCCAAGCAGGAAAAGCTATAATCCTGCTGACAAGAATACTTCACCAATTGTCATATAGTCCTATCGGGCATTCAAGAAACGCACTTCGTCATTCACACTTCACATGACTATCGATCGCCTGATCATCTTCACTCGCTATCCCGAAGCGGGCAAAGCCAAAACCCGCCTAATTCCTGCCTTGGGAGCCGAGGGAGCCGCCGCGCTTCATCAGCAGATGACAGACCATACATTAGTACAAGTGCAGGCGTTGCAGTTTCAGCATCCACTCTGCGTAGAGGTGCGGTTTTCAGGCGGCGATCGCGATTTGATGCGGCGCTGGCTAGGAAGTGATCTGATGTATACCGTGCAGGGTGAGGGCGATTTGGGCGATCGCATGGGGCGATCGTTTCAGTCTGCGTTTAACGCTGGAGTTGATCGGGCGCTGATCATCGGCACCGACTGTCCTGATTTAAATGCAACGTTGTTAGATCAAGCCTTTCGTGAACTTCAGCAGCATGATCTCGTTGTCGGTCCCGCTAGCGATGGCGGCTATTATTTAATTGGGATGCGCCGCTGGATTCCCCAACTGTTTGTGAACATCGAATGGAGTACGGCGACGGTTTTGGAACGAACTCTGGCGATCGCAGCGGAACTCAATCTATCCGTCGCGCTGCTGCCCGTCCTTTCGGATGTAGACTACCCCGCCGACCTAGAAATTTGGGAGCGCATTACAGCAGGTCGAGCGGAGTAAGGGATAGGGATTTATAAAATAATTCGCTCAATCAGTAAAGTTTCACTATAATGCACCCGATCGCGTCTTTAATTTGGCGGATCGTTGCCATCGTTGCGATCGCCCATGACTTTTATCTCTTTTCCCTACGTTTTATTTTTACTGAGCCTAGTCGTGATCTATTGGTTGCTGGATCAACCGCGATCGCGGCTCTGGGTATTGTTGATTGCCAGCTTGATTTTCTACGCCTCATTTCAGGTGTATTATATTCCGCTGCTGCTGGCAGCCACCTGGGTTAACTTTTGCTTGGGGCAGGCACTTTCTATTCCACCAGACTGGCGCAGCGACGACTGGCAATTTACTCAACAAGACTGGAATAGCAAGCGGCTCAAACTCCTATGGCTAGGAATTGGGCTAAATGTGCTGTTGTTGTTTGGCTTTAAATATATTCCCTTCACGCTAAACGCGATCGCAGCGGTTTTTGGCTGGACGGCGGCAAAAGAGGTCGCTCAGTGGACGAGTAGTAACCTGATTGCACCGATCGGCATCAGCTTTTTTTGCTTTGAGTGCATCGCCTACCTAGTGGATGTGTATCGCGGTGCGCCTGCGGCTCAGCAATGGCTGAAGTTTTCTGCCTACAAGCTGTTTTTTGCTAAGCTGCTGTCGGGTCCGATCACCCGCTATCACATCCTGACCGGGCAGATGCAACAGACCCGTCCGACCCTCGATCGCAGTGCCGAAGGGCTGTGGTTGATTGCCTGTGGTGCCGTCAAAAAAGGCTTGCTGGCTGACAACATCGGCATTTTGGTCGATCTCAGTTTTCAAAATTTGCAACGGGCAGGCAGCGGCGATTTGTGGCTAGCAACCATCGCCTACGGCTTACAGTTGTACCTCGACTTTAGCGGCTATGTAGATATGGCGCGGGGTTCAGCAATCCTGCTCGGCTTTAACCTGCCGCAAAACTTTGACTTTCCCTACCTGACGACCAGCATTGCGGACTTTTGGCGACGCTGGCATATGACTCTAGGCGACTGGCTGCGAAATTATCTTTACTTTCCCTTAGGCGGCTCTCGTCAAGGACTATTTCGCACCTGTCTAAACTTGATGATTGTGATGGCGATCGCCGGAATTTGGCATGGTGCCGCTTGGGGTTTCGTTGTTTGGGGTCTGCTGCACGGTCTGGGCTTAGTTATCCATCGGCTTACAGATACTCTCTCCAACCGAATGCCGTGGCTGAAACATTTTTGGCGGCAACCTTATGGAATTGTGGTCGCGTGGCTGCTAACTCAATCAATGGTTATGGTCTGCTGGATTTTCTTCCGCCTGCCCAACCTGAAAGATTCCTGGGTCGTGATCCAGCGCTTGTGGGGTCACGCTGCCGATGCTCAGTTTACCCAAAAGGTATACGTGGAAGCGATTGGGCTACAGCCTGTGCAAATTTCCCTGCTCCTAGCCGCCATTGTTGCCCTAATGGCGATCGCTTATTTCTGCGATCGTGCCCTCAAACTGCAACTCAACTGGAACGTCAAACTCATGCTCGTCCCCGTGTGCCTCTTTGCCGTCTGGCTGCTTGCCCCCCAAGGCGCACTCCCCTACATCTACTTCGATTTTTAATAGCAGGTTTCAGATTCACACTACTTGAGCTATGAAACCCCGCAATCTGTACTTCGCCATTCGCCATATCTCCGATGGAGACGCTACGCGAACGCCATTCGCTATTCGCATTCCCCTCACTCCTGTGGATGTCGTTCCAGCCAATCATCAATGTCTGCTAAAACCTGGGCTGGAATTTCCCAGGGGAACAGGTGCGCTGTATTGGGATAGCACTGCCATTCTGCGTTGGCAAGTTGCTCCATTGTTTCCTGGCTAGCGGCGGCGGTGATATGGCGATCGCACTCTCCAGCCAAGACTAAGCTAGGGCATTGAATCTGCGGTAAATCGGGTACGCGGTTGTAGCCTTGCCGAATGGCAGAAAACAGGGCGCGGGTGGCTCGTCGTGACGTGCGGAGGTAGGCTGGCACGGCGGCTTCCGCGAGATATTGATAAGTCGCAGGCGTGTGGGTTTGCACCAGATGACGAAACAGCGATCGCTGTCCAAAGGTGTCGATATTCCACTGCCAACCTGGAGACACCCGATTCACAATCCCGGCAGTCCCGGTATACAAGTTATCCTGCCAGGTGACGGGCGGATGATTGCCCCAAGGACGCGCTGCCGATGCCACCAGAATCAGACCGCTAACGCGATTGGGCGATCGCAGTGCTAGTTCCAACGCCAAGATGCCGCCCAATGACCAGCCTAAAACCAGGTAGCGCTCAATTTGCAGCCGATCCAATAGCGCCTCTAAATCAGCAAGATGATCGGTCATGGCAAAATCAGCAGCGGTTTGACTGTTGCCATAGCCGCGCAAATCAGGGGCGATCGTTTTATAGCGTTG
>CASBQE010000264.1 GCA_949127665.1 Synechococcales cyanobacterium PMM_0083 | reverse complement strand
TAGAACTGCTCAGCCGCGAGCGAGCCTATCGTAACGATGGTGCCCGTAAAGCGATGCTGGCAGTATTCGATCTATTAGGCAATGACCATGCGTTAACTAAGGAATATCGCAAGAAATTGATGTTAGCGTTGTATTGAAAGTGAGTGTTCAACAATGATTAATCCTTGCTAGTGTTGAGGGGTTGCCTGTTAAACCTACTATCTTCTAAACCTAGCTCTGCTCATGTTTCTACGTCTTGCCAAGACCAGTTCTCGCCAGCGAGATATTGCCGAAGTGGTTCTCCGCAACGGCTGGGGCTATATGCGTCGATTGTTGTCGGGCACCAAAGCCGAAGAACCGCAGCTTCCGCCCCCTGCCGTATTGCGAAATATTTTGACGGAACTGGGTCCGGTCTACGTCAAACTAGGGCAACTGCTGAGTACCCGCCCCGATTTGCTTCCTCCAGAATATCTGAAAGAACTGACTGCCCTGCAAGCAGACGTGCCTCCGGTGGCGTGGGAAGAAATAGAAGTGCTGCTGCGGCAGGAAGTACAAGAACCTTTGGAGAAGGTGTTTGCCAAAATAAACTTTGAAGCAGTTGCCGCTGGCTCGATCGCCCAAACCCATCGCGCCACCCTAGCAGACGGGCGTGAGGTTGCCCTCAAAGTGCAGCGCCCCGGTATTGATATTACGATCGAGCAAGATATTACACTCATTCGCAGTTTGGCAGAACTCGCCTCTCTCACCAAAGTTGGGCAATACTACGATTTGAAAGCATTGGCAAACGAGTTTGCTACGGCGCTGCGGGGTGAATTGAATTTTTCCCATGAGGCAGAGTGTACCGACCAATTACGGCGAAACTTAGCAGGCAGTCGTTGGTTTGACAGCGATCGCCTAGTGGTGCCGGAAATCTATTGGGATTTGACTACCGAAAAACTGCTGGTGATGGAGTGGTTGGATGGAGTGCCACTGCTGAATGGAGATTTTCAAGGTGTGGGTTACGACGGCGATCGCAAAGCGGAAGAACAGGCGATCGTCAATCTGCTAATTCGCGCTTTTTTTCAGCAAATCTACATTGATGGCTTTTTTCATGCCGATCCGCATCCTGGCAACTTGTTTTATCTCAACGATGGACGGCTGGCTCTATTAGACTGCGGCATGGTGGGGCGGCTTGACCCACGTACCCAGCAAGCCCTCACCGAAATGATCCTGGCGATCGTCAACCTAGATGCCCAGCGCTGCGCCCAACTTACTCTCCAGTTGGCAGAGCCGATTGAACCTGTCAACATGGCGCGGCTAGAAGCAGACTATGATCGCCTGTTGCGCCGTTACTACAACCTCAACCTGAGCCAGGTTAATTTCAGCCAGCTATTTTATGAAATCCTCCAGCGCGCCCGGTCTAATAATCTGCGCGTTCCCGGCAATATGGGGCTTTATGCAAAAACTCTGGCAAATTTAGAAGGGGTTGCCCGCACCTTAGATCCAGAATTTAACCTGACTGAGCAAATTAAACCCTTAATGACGGACTTATTCCGGCGACAGATTGTAGGAGAAGCGCCCATGCAGGCTTTATTGCGAACGGCGTTGGACTTAAAAAATTTGGGCTTGCAATCTCCTCGCCAAATTGAAATGCTGCTCGATCGCGTCACTTCCGAAACCCTCCAGTGGAAAGTCGATCTGCGAGATTTAGATTTGCTCCGCCGCAGCATTGATGATTCTGCCAATCGGCTCTCCTTCAGCATTGTCGTTGGCTCGATGATCATGGGTGCGGCGCTGATCCTGGCAAACGATCGCACCGGGCAGTTATTTTGGATCAGCAGCACTTTATTTTTCTCTGCCAGTTTCCTCGGCTTTTGGCTGATCATTAGCATCCTGCGATCGGGTCGGCTGCGGTAGTCACCAAAGTTTCGTCACTCATCAAGTCGGTGTTGCGATCGCTGACGACCCGCGAGCGCAATCAACTGTTAGGCGATCGCATCATTTCATCCAAACAGATTCCCAATCACTAATTCTCCAAAAAAGGGGCGTATCATCCAAGTGAATCCTGACTCCACTCCCATGCCTACTGCGCCTCTAAGCTGGACAGAACTAGAAGCTCTTGCAGATTATCAAGTTGATCCGGTCAATGGTGCAACCAGCGCTCAGGCTGAGTTGCGCTTATTTGGACATGCCGAATCCGATATACGAGTAACGCTCTATCGCGATAACCATGCCTGGTGCCCCTATTGCCAGAAAATCTGGTTGTGGTTAGAAGAAAAGCAAATCCCCTACCGCATCGAAAAAGTTACTATGTTTTGCTACGGGCAGAAAGAAAGCTGGTACAAGCGCAAAGTGCCATCGGGAATGCTACCCGCCGTTGAGTTAGACGATCGCATCATTACCGAAAGCGATGATATTTTGCTTGCCTTAGAACGGGTGTTTGGTGCGCTCGGCTTAGGCATGACAGATTCAAAGGTGATGCCACTTAGACAGCTAGAGCGTCTGTTATTTCGAGCCTGGTGCGCTTGGCTCTGTTATCCATCGGGGTCATCTCGGCAAGAGCAAGATAACCGCGCCCAATTTAGCGCGATCGCGGCAAGGGTTGAGGCTGCTCTGGGTCGTACTCCTGGCGCTTATTTTCTGGACGAGTTCGGCACGGTTGATGTGATCTTCACGCCCTATGTCGAACGGATGAACGCCAGTCTTTACTACTACAAAGGCTACTCTTTGCGAGCAGAAAACCCGCGCTTGTCTGCCTGGTTTGATGCGATGGAAAGCCGACCCACCTATCGCGGCACTCAAAGCGACTTTCATACTCATGTGCATGATCTGCCCCCCCAAATGGGCGGCTGCTTTGAAAACGGCGAACCTCAGATGCAAATTAACAAGCAACGAGTGGATAACGGTCCTTGGTTTGGCTTGCCCGATGTCACCTATCCAGAACCTGAAACCTCGCGTGTGGAAGCCCTTTATCGGGTAATTAAGCACCGCAATAATATTATTCGGGTCAATCCTGCTGACGATCGCTTATTTGATCAAGCATTACGCTGCGCCCTGACCTTGATGATGACTGGGGCAGTCTGTGTGCCTCCATCGGGATCAGATGCCGCGCTGCGATATCTGCGCGATCGCGTCAATGTTCCGCGTGATATGTCGATCTATGCTGCCAAACATCTAAGAGAATCTCTGGAAAAAACGGCGGCACTGGTGGGCGATCGCCAAGGTGCCCCCATTCTCACAAACCATCGGCGCGATCAAAATCCGGCAGACTTTGCGAGGAATTAAAACTGATTTGGCGTTACTGAATGCCATTATGATTTCTGGCTGTAGGGCTAATGTCTTGTGCCGATCTTGGCATTGAGGGCTGTAGAACGATCTCAGTGTTAGCTGATTGCATAGTTGGAGCGATCGCCAGAAAAGTCGCTAATTGACGCAGCTAACAGAAACATTGCGGATAATCTGTTTGTAATAGACCAATTACTGCAAAGATCACTTATTCAGGTCAATTTATACAATTAATATCTAACTCAAAGTTCAATTCATACGCGATCTCAAACATTAAGCTGTTATACTCACAAATGTTAACGATTATTATTAATTAATAATATTGTTAACAAATAACACACACTAGGTGAACTACATGGCTGACATTGTTGATACTGCTGTTAGTGCTGGATCTTTCAGCACCCTCGTTGCTGCTGTTAAGGCTGCTGGTTTGGTCGAAACCCTCAAAGGTGCTGGACCTTTCACGGTTTTTGCACCAACGGATGAGGCGTTTGCCAAATTGCCCGCAGGTACAGTAGACTCACTACTCAAAGACATTCCTCAGCTTACAAAAATTCTGACCTACCATGTTGTATCCGGTAAGGTAATGGCGGCTGATGTCGTAAAACTGAAATCAGCTAAAACCGTTGAAGGTTCAGAAGTCAAGATCGACGCTTCTAATGGCGTTAAGATCAACTCTTCTACAGTCACAACTCCTGATGTAGCGGCTGACAATGGTGTAATTCACATCATTGATACCGTGCTAATGCCCGCGTAAATTTCCTGCCAAGAATAGCATTGTTATTCTTGGAGTTTTTATTGCTGAAAGGCGCAAACCTTACAAGGTTTGCGCCTTTGCTTTTCATATTGTCTGCCTGCTGCCATCAGGCGATCGCCCAGGTGAGAGCCAATCAATCCAGCACGCCTGTAGCCAGAATTCTCACAAGGATTTCCTTTGCGGGACTAATTGCGGTTCGATCGCTCTACGCTCTACCCTACTAAGGTTCAAGCCGGAGTACCGCCATGAAAGCTTCTTGAGGAACATCTACAGTGCCGATTGCCTTCATCCGTTTTTTGCCTTTTGCCTGCTTCTGCAACAGCTTTTTCTTCCGAGAAATGTCGCCACCATAGCATTTCGCCAATACGTCTTTGCGAATGGCAGGAATTTGTTCACTGGCAATGACTTTGCTGCCAATCGTTGCCTGAATCGGAATTTTGAACTGATGACGCGGGATCAGTTCTTTTAGCTTTTCGGTCAAGGCGCGACCCACGTTATAAGCTTTGTCGCGGTGAACAATAGTAGCGAGCGGATCAACCGGATCACCATTGATCAGAATATCGAGCTTGACCAACGGATTTTCGCGATAGCCAATCAGTTTGTACTCCATGCTGGCATAGCCCCGCGATCGCGACTTCATCTGATCAAAAAAGTCTGTTGCCACTTCTGCTAAAGGCAAATCATAGATCAGCGTGGTTCGCTCGGTCGTCATGTATTTCATGTCTTTGAAAACACCCCGACGAGTTTGAGAAAGCTCCATCAAGGTGCCTACGTAAACTTCTGGAGTAATAATATCTACCTGAACATAGGGTTCTTCAATTTTTTCTCGCTGCTGTGGATCGGGTAGCTTGCTGGGGTTGTCAATCAGCAGCACGTCGCCTTTGAGCGTAGTCACGCGATAAACGACCGATGGCGCTGTGGTAATCAGATCTAGGTTATATTCTCGCTCTAGCCGCTCCTGAACAATTTCCATGTGCAGCAAGCCTAAAAAGCCGCAGCGAAAGCCAAAACCCATGGCGCTAGAGGTTTCAGGTTCATAGTTGAGGGCGGCATCGCTTAGCTTAAGTTTTTCCAAGGCTTCTCGCAGCGATTCAAATTGGTCGGCATCGGTGGGAAACAAGCCACAAAACACCATGGGCGTAGCTTCGCTGTAGCCAGGTAATGGTTCAGTTGCCTGAACTGCTGCCAAGGTAATGGTATCGCCGACTCGCGCATCCTCAACGGCTCGAATCGACGCGGCGATGTAGCCGACCTCACCTGCGTGCAGTTCGTCTACTTGCACTTGCGTGGGCGACAGCACCCCCAGTTCATCAATCACATACTCTTTGCGAGATGCCATCAACCGAATGCGATCGCCTTTTTTAACAGTGCCATCCATCACCCGGAAATACACAATCACACCGCGATAAGGGTCGTAGTAGCTATCAAAAATTAGGGCGCGCAGTGGTTCGGCGATCGTATCTTTGGGTGGAGGCACGAGATGCACAATCGATTCTAAAATCTCGGTAACCCCAATGCCTTCTTTTGCAGAGGCATGAATTGCCTGACTGCAATCTAAACCCACGATATCTTCAATTTCTTGCTTAACGCGCTCTGGTTCGGCTCCGGGCAAATCAATCTTGTTTAAAACTGGAATGATTTCCAGATTATGCTCCAGCGCCAAATAGACGTTTGCCAGCGTTTGCGCTTCCACACCTTGAGAGGCATCAACCACGAGCAATGCGCCTTCACATGCCGCCAGCGATCGCGAAACCTCGTAAGAAAAATCGACGTGTCCTGGAGTATCAATCAGGTTTAAAACGTACTTCTCGCCATCCTTCGCTGTGTAGTCCATCCGGGCAGCTTGGAGCTTAATCGTAATGCCCCGCTCTCGCTCTAGATCCATATTGTCCAGAAACTGTTCTTTCATTTCCCGTGCATTGACCGTGCCCGTCTCCTGCAACAGGCGATCGGCAAGCGTAGATTTACCATGGTCAATATGGGCAATAATCGAAAAGTTGCGAATCCGAGAAACGGGCACATCAGTCATATATCTGGCTACATAGAAGCTTTTAACGTATTGTAACGGGTCACCCCTGAAACCTCACATTCATCAATCCAACTTTATTTCTGTATCTTTTGAGAGAACAAGAATTCGCCTAACTTTGTAAAATCTTATAGAAAGTGCTGTAAATGCCAAGCAGTTGTGCCGTAGATTGATTATGTTTCCGTTTCTGTCGGGTCAAACTTATTATCGTTAGAGTAGTTCGGACGATCTATTTTTAATGGGTTGTTCATTGCTTTAGCCAACATACGCTAGCATCCAAACTATGAATGAGTCTGTCCTGTTTTCCCAGTCGGCTTCCGAAAAAGTTGAATTGTCTGTTCGTTTAGATCCTGCTTTGCTGGATCAAATCAAGCATCTGACCAATGACCCCAGTAAGGTGATTGAAGTGGCTGTGCGGCAGTGGCTTAGAAACGAATTGCGCCGGGATGATGAGTTAACCCGCAACCTCCAGCGAAATCCGCCAGTTCCGCCGCGCGGTGAATGGAACGATTGAAAAAGGCTGGCATCTAGCAATTTCATTTGCCATACTTGCAGTTACGAGCCGAATGTAGTTCAGTTCTGATTTATGGCATCTGCTTACCAGATTTAGATTGAATGGGTGATGTTTGCTTTATATAGTTGTATGTAGCTGCAACTTCATCAATCGCTCGTTTAGATCCTTGCTCTGAAAAAAGCCGCTAGCTAGAGTTTTGATGCCTTCTTCCGCAAACTATCAGCAATCTGTCTCTGTGCCCCAAGAAACAACCCCAAAAAACCAGGGCAACGGTGTTAGCGACACGACCGAGCTTGTAATGGTTCAAGACAGTCAGGGGCGTTGCCTATCTTTTTTTTGGCAGTTGGCGGAGGCTTATGGTATCCGATCAGACCAAATGGTTGGGCAATTACCCAGTCGTGTTTTTGCTCCAGTCAATACTAAGGCATACATTATCCGAATTTGCCAAGTTTTAGAGTCTCAAACCGCTCAAAAGTTTAGCTTTAAGTTTCGCTGTGGCGAGATTCGCTTGCAGGCAGATTTGACGATGAACCCAGTTATTGGGGTTAATCGAATTGCCAACAGTGTTTTAGTCATGGGTAAGATTCGTCCTAATTCTGCCCAACCGGAAGCAGAACTCAATCCCAACGTAGTTCACTTAGGTGAACCCACAAAGAGCGCTGGTGTCGATTTGGAAGAGTTTTCATCAGGGGCAATTAGCGCTGATAATCATGAACTATTGACCCGAATTGCCTGGAATATTCGCCGTACTCTAGATTTGCCCACGATTTGGCAGCAAACCGTTGAAGGATTAGGTGAACTATTACGGGTGAGCCGCTGTGTTGTGTTCCCCTATGAACCGACCAGTCCTACCATAAGGGCGGTTGCTGAGTACTGCCGAGGGGCGTTTTGCCAGATGGAGGGTTTGGAGTTCGCTGTGCCAGATGATGCCGACCTGCAAGCAGCGCTGATGAGTTTAAAGCCTGTGAATTTGCGGCATGAACCTAGAGCATTGGATCAAGAAACGCCTCAACAGCCCCCGACACTGCGCGGGCTAATGCAGTACTCAATGCTAATTGTGAGAACCTCTTATCAAGATCAGCCTAATGGGTTGATTGTGGTGTATCAAGATGACCAGCCCCGACGTTGGACGGAGGTAGAGCTAGAGTTTGTTCAAGAACTCGCGGATCAAGTGGGAACCGCGATCGCCCACGCTAATTTGATCTCCGCGAGCCAATCTTTAGCAACCGAAGTGCAAAAAGCAAATAGCAACCTTCTGCAAAAACATCGCGAATTAGAAGAAGCTAGAGAACAGGCTGAAGAAACTTCTCGATTGAAAAGTGAATTTCTCGCCAATACTTCTCACGAACTGCGAACTCCACTCAACGGCATGATTGGCTTTCTCAAGCTCGTGCTAGATGGGATGGCAGACGATCCTGAAGAACAAATTGAATTCATTGGCGAATCCTATCGTTCAGCTTTACATCTGCTCAACATCATCAATGACATTCTTGACATTGCCAAAATTGAAGCTGGAAAACTGCAAATTGAACTGAGTCCAGTCAAGCTTGCAGAACTGTTAAATGATGTTGCAGATTTCATTAGCAATCAGGTGCGCCAAAAAAACCTGAGTTTTGAGATCCAAAAACCGCCTACGGATGACGAGATTATTCTCTATGGCAACTATCAGCGTTTGCTACAAGTGATGCTCAACTTGGTTGGGAATGCCATTAAGTTTACCCATGAGGGTGGTGTAACCATCAGCGTGGAAATTATTAAGAAAAAGATAATCGTCCAAGGGATAGACCTACCTGGATACGCCAAAATTCGAGTGGCGGATACTGGCATTGGTGTATCGCTTGATAAGCAAGACAAGCTGTTTCAATCGTTTAGCCAAGTGGATGGCTCTCGAACTCGCCAGTATGGGGGGACGGGGTTGGGGCTAGCAATTTCCCAAAAGCTTGTAGAAGCGATGGGTGGCGTGGTGAATTTTTATAGTATGGGTGAGGGCTTAGGCTCCACCGTTACCTTTACCGTGCCGCTGTATCAAGAACCGGTGATGATCATTGCCCAGACGATCAATGTGCTTGATCTATAGCTGTAAGTCGCCTGGGTATAAGCTTTGAAGGAATGCGATCGCGTTTTCTTGATATCAACCCACAGAGTTCTTAAAAAAGCTGTGTAGACTTAACGACACAGCTTTGCATTTAAAAGCTAATCAGAGAATAACTCTCTAGTAAGCATCCTGAAGTTCATAGAAATCAGGGGAGATATAGTCTTTCCGCAACGGATAACCCACCCAATCTTCGGGCATCAAAATTCGCTTTAGGTTGGGGTGCCCTTCATAAACAATGCCATACATATCGTAGGTTTCTCGCTCCTGCCAGTCTGCACTCTTCCAGATCCAGTAAACCGATGGAATGGAAGGATTGGCGCGAGGCAAGGAGACTTTAACTCGAACCTCTTCGGGTCGATCGACATTATCAGCAATTTTGATCAAATGATAAAAGCTAACCAAATCTTGCCCTGGACCTGAATCGTATCCGCCTTGGCATTGGAGGCAATTAAATCCATAAGCGTAGAGTGCAGTTGATATGGGGATTAAGAAGTCGCGATCGACCGTTAAAATTTCAACCCCAGAAGCATCCAGCCCTAAAAATTCATGCTCAAACCCATTTTCGATTAACCACTTAGAAATCTTTCCAGCCTCAACAATCGGGGCTGGGTTTGGCGTTGCTTGTGCTTCAACCACGACCAATTTCCTCCTTCTGAGCGGTCAGCAGAGCAGGTGGAATTGGCATCCCCATTGCTTCCATCAATTCTTTAGGCGGTGCTTCACGAGTACCAGACTGGAGGTATTTGCCCGTCAATATTGGTTCCACAACTTTCATGGTGTGAGTTGTGCTGTAGTAGCGATGGGTTTGTCGCAGCATCCCGCGCTCTTGAATGGATTCATTTGAAATCTTCTTACGCAATTTGATGATTGCATCAATAATTGCTTCTGGACGAGGAGGACAACCCGGCAGGTAGACATCTACAGGAATGAGTTTATCCACACCCCGCACGGCAGAAGGCGAATCGACGCTGAACATGCCGCCTGTAATGGTGCAGGCACCCATGGCAATCACATATTTGGGGTCGGGCATTTGCTCATACAGCCGCACTAAAGCAGGTGCCATTTTCATGGTGATCGTGCCTGCTGTAATAATCAGGTCAGCTTGACGAGGACTCGATCGCGGCACCAATCCAAAGCGATCGAAGTCAAATCGTGAGCCAATTAAGGCAGCAAACTCAATGAAGCAGCAAGCCGTTCCATATAATAAGGGCCACAAGCTCGAAAGCCTCGCCCAGTTATATAGATCATCCACAGTGGTTAAGATGACGTTTTCTGACAAATCTTGAGTAACCTGGGGTCGCTCAATGGGGTTCATAATCCGCTCAGTGGGATCAATTGCAAAACTTTGAACCTGAGTATTAGGCTTCATGACCATTCCAACGCTCCTTTCCGCCAAGCATAAACAAGACCAATCACCAAAATGCCGATGAAAACCAAGGCTTCAAGAAATGCCAGCAGCCCTAATTGATTGAATGCCACTGCCCATGGGTAAAGAAACACAGTCTCTACATCGAAAATGACAAAGATTAAGGCAAACATATAGTAGCGAATGTTGAACTGAATCCAGGCACCGCCAATTGGCTCCATACCAGATTCATAGGTTGTTCGCCGCTCAGGTCCACGGCGGCTAGGGCGGAGTAGTTTAGCAGCCGTTAGCGCCAAGATAGGAACTAGGCTGCATACTAGCGTGAACCCTAAAAGATATTCATATCCACTAAGAACAAACACAATTAGAACTGCCTCTTCATTGAGATACGGTTTAATAAGGCTTGGAGATTGCCGCCCTTCATATTATAGGTTGGCTGGGCTTTACAAAAGGATAGAAGTTATTCAAGTGCTTTGGTTGACTGGGGTCAATGCCTTGGCAAATAAAACATGAGCTTTGCGGCACTTTACCATATCTATGTTTTTAGGGTTCTAAAGTTCTGTTTGAACTTTACAGGTTTGCGATCGCGTCCGCAGACGGGTCAGTTTACGGTTGATTGTTAGCACCAATGCCCTAAGGGTCGTATCATAATTTAATAGTGCTTTTAGATTCGCCTAATTTCTTTCTTTTATCGGCATGGCTGTCTTTAAAAGCTAGCGATTAGGTTGTAGGCGATCAATGGTAAAACAATGAGTACCCAAACGGTTGACCCAACCCTAGATCGGCACGAGTGTCAAGCTTGTGGCTATGTCTATGACCCCATCAAAGGGGATGATACACGAGACATTCCTCCGGGAGTTCCGTTTGAGTCTCTTAATGAAAATTGGCGTTGCCCTGTTTGCGGAGCGCGATCTTCCCGATTTTCTAATCTTGGAACAGACGGTTCTGCTTCTGGTTTCAAAGAAAATCTTAAGTATGGTTTTGGGAACACCATGACCCCTGATCAGAAAAACCTTTTGATCTTTGGTGGTCTGTTTCTGGCGTTCTTATTTTTTATTAGTCTTTATGGGTTGCAGTAGGGTGCAGGTGCCTTCAACTCATCACGACCCTAACGTGATGAATCCATTGCAAAATTAATATACATCTGTTGAGAGTTTGAACTGTGATGCGTGTAGCTACGAAAGTTTTACGTCAAATTTTAGCGCTGTGTGCGATCGCTATATTCTGTAGTGCCTGCGGTGGATATCTTCCATCCACAACCACCAACCCTTGGCGGCTTATTTCTGTGGATACAGAGGCAAACCTAAACGACATTAGTTTCATTGGCGATTCTCCCCATGGCTGGTTAGTCGGTTCAAACGCAACCCTGTTTGAAACAACAGATGCTGGAGAAACTTGGGCATCACGCAGCCTTGAGCTTGACGAACCCTATCGGTTTACATCCGTTAGTTTTGATGGCGACGAAGGCTGGATTGTCGGGCAGCCTTCAGTTTTGCTGCACACCGAAGACGCAGGTCAATCCTGGTCGCGTATTCCCTTGAGCGAAAAGCTTCCTGGCGCACCCAATACGGTTTTAGCCTTGGGTGCCAAATCGGCTGAAATGACTACAAACATCGGCGCAATTTATCGCACCTCGGATGGTGGAAAGTCCTGGAAAGCCTTGGTGGAGGAAGCTGTCGGAGTTATTCGTAATATTTCTCGATCTTCAACCGGCGAATATGTAGCAGTATCCTCTCGCGGCAACTTTTATTCTATCTGGCAGCCTGGTCAAGAATCATGGCAGCCTTACAATCGGAGCAGTTCTCGGCGGCTGCAAAACATGGGCTTTACCGGAGATGGTCGCCTCTGGATGCTGGCACGAGGCGGGTTAATTCAGTTCAGTAGTCCGGGTAGCCCAGATGAGTGGGAAGATATTACCAATCCTGAATTTGCAACCAGTTGGGGGCTGCTAGATTTGGCGTATCGCACTCCTGAAGAAATTTGGGTTGCAGGAGGCAGTGGAAACCTGTTGCGGAGCATGGACGGGGGGAAAACTTGGGAAAAGGACAAGTTTATTGAGGATGTGCCGTCTAACCTCTACAAAATCAAGTTCTTGAGTCCAGATCGGGGATTCATTATTGGTCAAGGCTCCTTGCTAAAATATGACGACAGTGTCAATCAATCAACTTAATCATTTACGTCACGCTCGTTTCGCTTCGGGGCTAGTGTCTTCTATGATAGAAGGATTAAGAGTTTAGACAAAATCTGAGCGGAGAAATTAAAATGGCTGGAACGACAGGTGAGCGTCCGTTTACGGACATTATTACAAGTGTGCGCTATTGGGTGATTCACAGCATCACCATTCCAGCACTGTTTGTTGCTGGGTGGCTGTTTGTGCAGACCGGGCTAGCTTACGATGCCTTTGGGACTCCTCGTCCGAATGAGTATTTTCCATCGACTCGCGACAAGGCACCCATTGTCAGAGATCGGTTTGATGCCAAGCAGCAGATCGATCAGTTTATTCAAGAAAAGTAGCTTGATAGTGGCTGAAGGCTTTTAGATTTGAAGTAGTTTCACAGAAAGAGTTAAGTATGACTGGCAACACTCCCAACCAACCCATCTCCTATCCGATTTTTACAGTTCGATGGTTAGCGGTTCACACGCTAGCGGTTCCAACTGTATTTTTCATCGGCGCGATCGCCGCCATGCAGTTCACTCACAGGTAGTAAAAACCATGCCTTTAACCAGATCTCCCAATCCTAACAAGCAACCCGTTGAATTAAATCGCACTTCCCTTTATCTAGGGTTGTTGATGATTTTCGCGCTAGGAATTCTTTTCTCTAGCTACTTTTTTAACTAACTTTTTGGAGCGCTCAATTCAAGCGCTCCCCGCTTCTGTTTTAATTTCGTTTTACTAAGAGGTGACGCTTATGTTGAAATCTGGAAGAATTCCTCTTTGGATTGTGGCAACTGTCGCAGGACTGGGAGCAATTAGTGTTTTAGGACTCTTTTTCTATGGTGCCTATGCTGGAATTGGCTCTTCGGTTTAGCGATCGATGGATTCCGATTCTTCCCTAAATTGGAACCCAAACCAAAAAAAAGCACATGTTCTACACAGAACGAAATCATACAAAAACCGCCTGGTACACATAAGTAAGCAGGCGGTTTTTTGATGTAGACGGTGAAAGGCGATTTAAATGCCAGTGGGATCTTCGCGCTCAATATAGAGGAACAAAAGACCCATCACCACCGCAGGCAAAAGCCAAGTCACTACAGGAATCAAAATCCAAGGCAAAAACGAAGCTGCGTATGAACCTGTCATAACGAATCCTATATCTAAAGTTTTTAGGACATTCTATTCTTAGAACTTTACTGCGAAGTGTGTCCCTGTTTCAAACTTCTAAAAATTCTTAATAATCAACTGGAAACGTGGGTAGAGTATTTTGCAAGAGTGTTTAGACGTGCTTTCATCGCGATAGAGCCTGTCTATATGAGCCAAGAATGTGCTGAAACAGTGCAATTGTGAAAAATCTCTTTGGATTGGAGAAAGCCTATTAGC
Source organism: Synechococcales cyanobacterium PMM_0083 (assembly GCA_949127665.1). GTDB lineage: Bacteria > Cyanobacteriota > Cyanobacteriia > Leptolyngbyales > Leptolyngbyaceae > ULC077BIN1. Next base: position 7,232 of record CASBQE010000264.1, on the reverse strand, counting down.
CTATTATGAGCAAGCCACATCGGCGAGCCAAGAATCCCACGCGATTCAGCAGCAGGAATATCAAGAAATGCTGTCAGTACTGAGGGGAACCATTGCGCCTGTGATCGTAAATCCTAAGAGCATTGCCGCATTTGATGGAATCACTTTGCCAGTCAAGGCACAACGCTCTTCCTGCCGAGCAGTGGCGGCAATCGTCGCTCGAATTTCCGTAGGAGAAACTAACGCATGATAATCACCCGATTTCTGCTGAATATAGTTCCATAAAATGTCTCGAATTAACGCTTGATATCCTTGATTACCAGACAATTCTTTTAATTTCTCTTTTAGCTCTCGCTCCAAACGAATGCTGGTCACTTCCATTTCGGTGGTGGATGTTCGGGTGAGTGTATGCATTGGGGTGCCTCCGTGTGTTTTAAAGTGTTTCGTATTACAATTGTAGTATGACTCCATGTCTTCAGAGTTTTTCTATGGATTGTTTTTAGAGCAGACTTGAAAGTAGGCTGTTGTTGGCGCTTAATGGGAGTTGGATGAATAGCAACAGTGCTGAGGCGAGTGTGATTTTGCTAGTGGATGATAACGCCACTAATTTAAGCATTTTGGTGCAATCGTTGAGCGAGGCGGGCTATAAAGTGCGGGTGGCGCAGGATGGGGAAAGCGCGATCGCTCAAATTCCTGATGCCAAGCCTGATCTGATTTTGCTAGATGTGATGATGCCAGGAATTGATGGTTTTGAAACCTGTCGCTGTCTGAAGGCTGTTCCCGAAACTCAAGCTATTCCAGTTATTTTTATGACGGCGCTATCCGATGTGTTTGATAAGGTCAAAGGGTTTCAAGTGGGCGCTGTGGATTACATCACCAAACCCTTTGAAATTGAAGAGGTTCTGGTGCGGGTAAGCACTCACCTAGCGATTCAAAAATTGCAAAATCAGCTTCAAATTCAGACTGAACAGCTACAAGCCGAAATTTGCGATCGCCAAAAAGCCCAAGAAGCCATGCAGGTTTTTCTGAATGCTGTTTCTCACGATCTACGGAATCCTGTCACAGGAGGACTGATGGTGCTTAAAAGTTTGCAAAAAGAAGCGGATAAGAATGAAGGATCGGTTGCGGTTTCTCAGTCGATTTTACAACGGATGATTCAAAGCCACGATCGCCAGCTTGCCCTGATTAATTCCCTTTTGGAAACTCATGCCAATGAGATGAGCGGAATCAGGCTAGAGCGCCAAGCAGTGGATTTATTCACATTGGTCAGTCAACTTGCGATCGAGTGGCAACCCATGCTTGGGCAAGATGAATCAATATTGCAAAATCAACTTTCCTCAACCCTGCCGCTAGTTGACGCTGACTCCAACCAACTTTGGCGCGTCTACGAAAACCTAATTGCGAACGCTCTGAAGCACAATCCTCCTAGAGTAACCCTCACCTTAACGGCTGAGATTGAGCAGATTCCTCAATCTACCGTTTCTGTGATGCACTGCACCGTTCAGGATAACGGCATTGGAATTCCTCCTGAGCAGTCTACCAGTGTGTTTGAACTCTATAAACGGGGAGAACAAGCCGGTCGCACCGTGGGCTTAGGGTTAGGACTTTATCTTTGCCGTCAAATTATCCTGGCTCATGGCGGACAAATTGGACTCATGAGTCATCCTGGAACTGGCTCAACTTTTTGGTTTACCCTACCGCTGTTTGAACAGGCAATATAGAGTGTGAAGTAGCATCTGTCCTCACCAGTTTTTGCGGAGAATTGAGCGTGGTAGACCCCAGCAAATCACCAATGCCCCTTGGTGCGAAGCCGTTACGAATTTTGATTGTGGAAGATGACCCGATGATTCAGCTAGGGTTAGAGCGCATCTTGTCAGACTACCCACAGTTTGAGATTGTGGAAATTGTTGAGGATGGTTTTTTGGGAGTGCGATCGGCGCTGAAGCACAAACCCGATCTAATTGTGATGGATATTGGCTTACCCGGCAAAGATGGCATTGCTGCAACCCAAGAAATTAAGCAGCAGCTACCGACTGTGCGAGTGGTAATGCTCACCTCGCATACAGATAAAACCCAAGTGATGGCAGCGTTGGCAAGTGGCGCAGATGCTTACTGTGTTAAGGGAGCCACTATTGATCAAATGCTCGCTGCTATTTCTGCGGCTGAAATTGGGGCGGTGTATCTCGATCCGCAAATCGCTCGAACAGTATTGGAGAATCTCAAGCCTCCCGCTCCTGATGTTCATCTAGGACACCTGACCGCGCGAGAAATGGATGTGCTGAAGCTGCTGGTGGAAGGGCAAAACAATAGCGAGATTGGAGAATCGCTTTATCTCAGTCCGAATACAATCAAAACCCATGTGCGGGGAATTATGAATAAACTGGCAGTGGACGATCGCGTCCAGGCAGCCGTCGTCGCACTTCGAGCCGGGTTAGTGTGACGAATGGTGAATGACGAATGGTGAATGGCGAATGGCTCAGGATTGAGTTATGGGAGGAACGTCTGGATGCCCGAAATTAAACGCCATGCTATCGATGAACCCAAAGTGATGCAAAGAGGAGTAAATACTCATCAACTATGCATAAACACATTATGAAGACTCTGAAAAAAGTTACTGTCCTTGCAGCAATTGCTTTAGTTAGTCAATCTTCATTAAATTATCCAGTATTTGCTCAACAGGCTTGTGTTGTGACGAGTGCAGGGCAAAAAGTATGTAGAACATTGATACCAGATGACTCTAAATCACAAGCAGGCGTTGCGATCGTAGGAAAGTGGCAGTCAGATTGGGAACCAGTATTCTTCAAGCCAGACTTGACTGGCTATTGGTATCAAGGAAGTGCAGCTAAAGTGGGACAAATTAAAGGCTGGACTTACGATTCTAAAACGCGCAAGCTTATATTTCGTTATTACCAGTCTTGGAATCAAATGAATGGTACAGCTACGTTGACACTTTCGGAGGACGGTAAAAGGCTTGCAGGAGGCTGGACACAACAAAGCGAGTTTGGGGCACCTGGCTCAGGTGGTTCTGGAGGATGGACAATGACACGCGATTCTTCTCAATAGTCCATCCATCATCGATCAAACCTTAAATTTGAGCAAAATCAAATGGGCGGGTGTCAGCGTACAATTTTCCCATGTACGACGATACTTGCCGATTTCTAGCCGAACACTTCTCCGCCGATTTCGCCAGTTGGCTACTCGGAGAACCTGTTACCCTGACAGAAATCCAACCCTCGGAACTTTCCCTTGACCCGATTCGAGCCGATGCGATGATTCTGCTCCAATCTAAGGATTCCATACTTCACATCGAGTTCCAAACGCTACCCAAGAAGAAAATCCCCTTTCGCATGGCAGATTACCGCCTGCGTGGGTATCGACGCTATGAAGACAAATCGATGCGGCAAGTGGTAATTTACCTCAAGCCCACCACCTCTGAACTGGTCTACCAAACCAGTTTTACGCTCGAAAATACCTGTCACGATTTTGAAGTTATTCGGTTGTGGGAGCAACCTGCTTCATTGTTTCTGCAATACCCTGGTCTGCTACCTTTTGCGGCACTGGGACAAAGTGAAAGTCCAGCAGAGATGTTGCGGCAAGCCACTCAAATCATAGATCAGATTGAAGAGCCAACGACGCAGGCGAATTTGATGGCAGCCTCAGCGATTCTAGCTGGGCTACGATTAGAGGAAGACGTGATTTACCGATTGGTACAGAGGGACATTATGCAAGAATCTGTAATTTACCGTTCGATACAAGATGAGAAAACGCAAGAGATTGCCCGCAATTTCTTGCGCGATGGTTTGTCAGTCGAAGCCGTTGCTCGTGGAACTGGGCTATCGATCGAAGAAGTACAACAACTTCAGCAACAACTCAACGGCTCCGCGCAAAGCTGAGATTGATCGATTTACGGAGTGTTGATCGTAAAAACGGCATAACGTTCAGCGTATTACCTGTTCCAACGATAGCGCTGCTGCCAGTTAGGGTCAGATTTTCAAATATTGCTGAAGCGATCGCCGCATCACATCGACGGGTGCAGGCTGCTGGAGCCAAATTTCTAGGGCAGCGGCTCCTTGTTGCACCAGCATTTCTAGACCGTGGATCGCGATCGCGCCCCGTTGAACTGCCTGCTGCAAAAACAGCGTCGGCTGCGGCACATAGATCAGGTCATAGGCGATCGCGCCCGGTTGTAGCATTTTTAGCAGGGAAAGATCCACAGGCGATTGATCCTCATGGGAATGCATTCCAATCGGCGTAGTGTTCACGATTAAGCCTGCTGTGGGGAGGAGCTTTGCTAAGTCATGCCACTCATGGATTTGGAGTATGGATGCTGCGGTTGAACCCACCCAGCTTTGGTGAAAAGCGGCTAGTTTAGCGAGATCGCGCCCGACGACGTGAATTGATCGACAGCCCAATTCGGTGCAGCCTGCAACTACGGCTCGTGCCGCGCCACCATTTCCCAAAATCACCGCATCTATCTCTGTCCAAGGCTGGTCAAGCTGTTTTAATGGAGCCAGAAATCCGATCACGTCTGTATTGGTGCCGCTCCAGCCTTGCTCTGTTCGCCAGACTGTATTCACTGCGCCGACTGCCTGGGCGACAGGGCTGATTTCCGTCAAAAACGGCATGATTGCTTGCTTGTGCGGAATGGTGATATTGAAGCCCTGTAGCCCAATCGCCGCAAACCCAGCGATCGCTGGGGCTAAATCTTTTGGCTGCACGGGCAACGGTAAATATGCAAAATCCACGTCAAGATGGGCGATCGCGGCATTGTGCATCACAGGCGACAAGGAATGTGACACCGGATGCCCAATTACGCCCAGTAGTTTTGTTTGTCCAGTAATCACAGGTTGAGGAAGGGAGAGTAAATTAAGCCGCCGATTCTGGATTGGTTAGTTCTGCTGGCGCAGGGGAAAACTCAAGATCCGCCACTTCTACGGAACTATCTAGCGTCATTTCGGATGGAACAGCAGCATCAAGCGTTGCTTGTGCTGTTTCGGTAGTGGATGCCGCGATCGGATCGCCCGATTCGGTTAAGGTTACTTCTGGGATGGCAATGTCTGCGGTGGCGGGGCGATCAAGTTCTGTGGAGGAGATCACCCGGCGGATAGGTAAGTTGGCAATCAGGGCAGTCGATCGCTGATTGCTTTCCAGGGCAAATTCCATGCTTTCGGTGTCTAGCTCAACGTAGCGAGAAACGACTTCCAGGATCTCTTTCCGCATGGATTCTATCAGGTGCGGCGGCAAATCGGTGCGATCGTGTGCCAAAACCAATCTCAATCGGTTCTTCACGTCATTACGACTGTTGGTGGGGCGAGCAAAGAGACGTTCGATCAGTTCAAATAACATGAAGCAGGAGGGTTAGAAAGGGTGACAACTTTTAGAAGAGCTTGGTCGAAAACATTTTGCGAAGACGAGTGAGTAGCCCATCGTTGGGTACGCTCAGATCCATAAATTCAACGGTTTCACCTTCTAGTCTACGGGCGATGTTGTCGAAGGCGGTTCCTGCTAAGGAGGGGATTTCTGACAGGACAAGGGGTTCGCCTTTATTAGTAGACACAATCACACGCTCGTCATCGGGAACCACACCAATTAAAGGAATTGCCAGAATTTCCTGCACATCTGCCACGCTCATCATGTCGTTTGCCTGCACCATAGCAGGACGTAGACGGTTGATAATCAGGCGTACCTGCTTGATGTTGTTGGCTTCGAGCAGCCCAATCACGCGATCGGCATCCCGCACCGCCGCAATTTCTGGCGTAGTCACGATTAGGGCTTCTTTTGCTGCCACGATCGCATTTTGAAACCCCATCTCAATTCCAGCAGGACAATCCACCAGCACATAGTTAAACGCTTTGGTCAACGCATTCACCAACTGCTTCATTTGATCCGGCTTGACGGCATCTTTCGTCCGGTTCTGCGCCGCTGGCAGCAGCATCAACGTGGGATAGCGCTTATCTTTGACCAATGCTTGCTCCAGCCGACATTGCCCCGCCAGCACATCCACGGCAGTGTAGACAACCCGATTTTCCAGCCCCAGCAGCAAATCGAGATTGCGTAGACCAAAATCCGCATCGATCACAATTACCTTGCGACCTCGCTTTGCTAACGCCATACCCAAATTGGCGGTGGTGGTAGTTTTGCCCACACCACCCTTGCCAGAGGTAACTACAATAACGCGACTCATGGAATGAGATTTTTCACTAAACAACTAAACCCTTGTCGCAACTCACGCAAACGCCCTGAGTTATACAACAATATCAAACCTGGCTTCCTTATACTCGAAAAGTGCCAAGATGGTGGAAAAAGGATAGCTCCTTCTTTGCGTAGGATGCGTTAGCTGCAAGCGTAACGCATTAACCTATCAACCTGGGAACATCGGGGAATATTCCTTTTCAGGTTTCCATGCACAATTTCACAATCCCATCAGTAAACCAGTTTCTTTACTGGGAACACTGGGGAATATTCCTTTCCAAGTTCCCATGACCAACTATCGCAGACGCATCATCGCAGGTGGCACTTATTTTTTCACCCAAGTTACTTACCAACGCCACCCTTGGTTATGCCATAACCTTGTTCGACCTGTGTTACGCGCTGCGATCGCACACGTCCGCCAGTCTTACCCATTCGAGATCGAGGCATTGGTGCTTTTGCCCGATCACATCCATTGCTGATGGACTCTACCCAATGGGGATAGTGATTATTCTACCCGCTGGCGATTAATCAAAACCTATGTCACCAAAAATAGCGGTAACGAGTTGAATTTGAGGGTCGATTTGAGTAACTCTCGCAGAAAACGACGGGAAAGCAACCTGTGGCAGCGCCGATTTTGGGAACATCTAATTCGAGATGAAGCAGATTTTGTGCGGCATTGTGATTACATCCATTACAACCCGGTTAAACATGGATTATGTCGAACGCCCGGAGAATGGAAGTATTCCAGTTTTCATCGGTTTGTGGCACAAGGGATGTACTCGCCGGATTGGGGAGCGCACAGGGAGCCTGAAATACCGTTGGAAATTTGGAATGAATGGGATGGAAAGATTAATGCATTACGCTGATGTTAATGCATCCTACGTGACTGAAGCAAAAAAAGCCACGCCTTCAACTGAAGGCATGGCAATTCAACATAAACCCAGAATGGAGCATGGAAAAAATGCACCCTGGAAAAACAGGAATTAAGCCTCGCCAGCCGCCTCAGCTTTGCGTTTCCGCAGTGCCGCCACACCTAAGCCAATTAGACCGGGCAACAGCGC